>JBKDZN010000109.1:0-12085 GCA_047971245.1 Acidimicrobiales bacterium | reverse complement strand
GCGCGCCCGCACCGGAACCCGACGACCCGGCCATCGCCCTGCTCACCCCCCGGGAACGCGAGGTGGTCGAGCTGGCCGCGCTGGGCCTCACCAACGCCGACATCGCCGAACGCCTCTACCTGTCGACCCTCACCGTCAAGACCCACGCCAACCGGGCCATGATGAAGCTCGCGGTGCGGGACCGGGCCCAACTGGTGGCCTACGCCTACCGCTCCGGCCTCGTCTCGCCCCGGGGTGAGTAGCCCACCCCGGGGCGAGAGGCGCTACTTCGTCATGTCGGCCACCGTGGCGCTCCACGTCGAGTTGCCGGCGCCGTTGGTGGACGCCACCCGCAGGTAGTAGCGGGTCTTCGGCGCCAGCGGGGAGAACCGGTAGCCGGCCGTGTCCGGTCCCACGGTGAACGACTGGACGCTCTGGGTGAATCTCCGGTCGGTGGCGATCTCGACCACGAATCCCGTCTCGTCAGACGAGTTGTCGGTCCACGACAGGGTCAACGACGTCAGGGTCCGGTTCGTCACCAGCGGGTTGGTCGGCGCCGCCGGTGGGGTCCCCGACGGCACCGTCACGGTGATGGCGTCCGAGGCCGCATCGCCGGCGGGGTTGGTGGCCACCACCTGGTACCGGTAGGCCCGGGGGAGGGAGGGGCGGCAGGGTGTTGGCGGCCAGTCCGGCGGCGAGCACGGCCATTACCGTCAGGACCCGCCACAGATGCCGCCGGCGCCGTTGCCGACGCCGTTGCGGTTGGTGGCGCGGTTGCCCGCCCGCCGTTGAGCCCATTGCCGAATCCCGCGTGTGACCGCGCCTGATCATCATGCCCCTCCGCCATGTCAGACGACATCTGACCGCGGGAGGACAGGCCCCCGAAAGGCCTCGATCCACTCTAGCTACGCCCCTACGCCGCCGCCCTGAACCGGGGCCGGTCGACGTTGACACAGCCCCAACGATGGGCAAGCTACGAGCTTGATGTCGGCGTAGTCAACCGTTGAGCCGTCGGTAAAATTGCCCGACCGTGGCGGGGGAGGAGCCTGCCACCAGTCGTTTCGCGCCACCGGCTGCCCCGGCTACCGTCGGTCCGGTGAGGATCTACCGGATCGTGGTGCGCGGCCAGTTCGACGGTTTGGACGCCGATACGAAGCAGGCCTTGCGTGCCGCCCGACCCGAGCACGACTACCTGAACGCCACCTTCACCCGGGACGGCATGTTCGTCTACGACGAGCGGCTGGTGGCGTTCAACCTGCGGTACGAGACGCGGGTGACCGACGATGACGTCGACGACGACGCCGTCGGGGAACAGGCTCTGGCCCGGGCGGCGGAATGGTTGGAGCGGTCCGGGTATCCGCACAAGCGTCTCACCGTGACGGTGACCGACATGGCGACCATGTGGGAGGACCGCCCGAGCCGGGCCTGACGATTCGGGTAGCGTCGGAGGATGAGCACGGCTGCAGCAGCGTTCACCGCGATGTTCGACCGGATGCCCGATCTCGTGCGTGAGGCCGTGGGCGACCTGTCGGCCGACGAGCTCGCCCGCCGGGTCGACCCGGAGGCCAACACCGTCGCCTGGCTGATCTGGCATCTCACCCGGGTGGAGGACGACCACATCGCGGCCGCGGCCGCCGCGCTCGGCCGTTCGGCCATGGCCGATCAGGCCTATGTGGCCGACGGGTTCGTCGGCCGGTTCGCCCTCCCGTTCCCGCCCGAAGCCCACGGCTACGGCATGACCACCGAACAGGTCGGGCAGGTCCGGGCCGACGGCAGCCTCCTGGTCGAGTACTACGACGCTGTCCACGCCCGCACCCAGGCCTTCCTCGCTGCGGTGGCCGACCCCGACTGGGACCGGGTGGTCGACGAACGGTGGGAACCGCCTGTCACCCTCCTGGCCCGGATCACCAGCGTCGCCAACGAGGTGGCCCAGCATGTGGGCCAGGCCGCCCTGGTGCGGGGGATGGTGGAGCGGGGTCGCGGCTGAGTTGAGGGGCCAGCGGGGCCGGGCCTTCATGCCCGTCGCTCCGGTGGAGCGCCCTCGGGCGCGCGGGGCGTGTCGTCGTCCGGCTCGGGCCCTCGCCGTCCCCGGTCCTGGGTCCGGTGCCCCGTCCGGATCGCTCAGGTTTTTTTCCGGATTTTCTCTGGTGGCGGGGGGTTTGGGGCCGTTCAGTGTCACAGCCCTTGTTCATGATGGTGGCATGACCTCGCTCGGCTGTCTCGGAACGGAACTGGATCAGGGCCTCGCCTCGTTCGCGTCCGGTGTCACCGGGTGTCGGGAGCAGGCGGCGGGCCGGGTCGAATCGTTGCTGGGCCAGGTGGAGGAGGCCCGTCGGGTCCTGGTCGGCTACGAGGCTCGCCTGGTCGGTTTGGCCGATGCGTTGTCGGCGGGTGGCGGGCCGGGCGCCGCCCCGGAGGATGTGCTCGGTCGTGGTGGGGTGTCATCGGCGGAGGCGGGCCGTCGGGCCCGGCGGCAACGCTCTGTGAGTGACCTGCCCGAGGTATCGGCGGTGCTGGGATCGGGTCGGGCCAATCCCGAGTGCGTCGACCGCTTGGCCGGGGCCCGGTCGCGGCTCGCGGGCGCGGTCGAGCAGGCCGCCTTCGTGGCCCGCGACGCGGACCTCGCCGAGTGGGTCGTGTCGTTGCCGCCCAGGCGATTCGCCCGGCGGGTCAACCGGCTGGTCGATGGGATCGCCCGGGATGCCGGCCGAACCCTGACGGAGCGGCGCGAACGCGAGGTCGGCCTCCGGCTGTGGCAGGGGGCCGACGGTCTGTATCGGCTGCATGGCGTGTTCGATGCCGAATCGGCCGAGCTTCTCGGCGCCGCCTTCGATCGGGAGATGACAGCCCTCACCCGGAACCGCACCACCGACGCGGACGCCGCCATCACCGACGCCGCCGTCACCGGCCCGGGTCCCGCCGACACCACGGCCGATGAGGCCGGAGATCTCGCGGCCGAGGCGGCTGAGGCGGAGCCCGATGGGGTCGGGTCGGAGCCTGGTTTCGACCATGGCCGCAACCAGGCGAGGGCCGGGCGGTCGGGATTGCGGTTCGACGATCGGCTCCGGGCCGAGGCGTTGGTGGAGATGCTGGCGCGGGCGTTTCGCCCCGGAAGCGAGATCGCTCACCCGTTGGTCAATGTGCTGGTCGATGCGGCCACCGTCACCGCCGGGGAGCACGAGACCACGGTGGCCGAATGGGGTCGTTCGGGCGAGGCGATCAGCCCGGAAACCCGGGAACGGCTGCACTGCGGCGGATTCTGGCAACGGATCCTGTTCGATCCGGCCACCGGGAATCCGTTGGACGTCGGTCGTTCGAAACGGGTGGCCACGGCGAGACAGCGGCGAGCGCTCCGGGCTCTGTACTCGACGTGCGCGTTCGGCCACTGCGACCGTCCGTTCGCCTGGTGCCATATCCACCACATCACGCCGTGGGAAGAGCACGGTCCCACCGACTTCGAGAACCTGGTCCCGTTGTGCAGCCACCATCACCACCTCGTCCACGAAGGCCGCTGGCGGATCCGGCTCGACGCCCGGCGCCGCCTCGAGATCCGGCGGCCCGACGGTCAATGGTGGGGCCACGGCCAACCCGACGGGCCCCTCACCCGCCGGCCACGAGCGGCCACGCCGGCAGGCCCGAGCGGCAATCCGGAGGGGCCGCCCGACCGTCCGGGCCGGGTTCCTGATCGCGCGACCGGGCCGCCCGATCGTCCTTCGGGGGTGCCCGACCGTCCGGCCACGGCCTGGCCGCCGGGCTGCCAACCGCGGCCGCCCCACCAGCAACCATCGCGTCGTCATGGATCCGCCGTCCTGGCCAACCAGGGCCGGGCAGCGGGTAATGCGGGTAATGGATCCCACTGACCACGCGAGTCTTCGCACCTTGACAACCGAATAGCCGGCACCTGGCCCCGGCGGACCCTGTTGCGGATCGGGGGCGGTCAGGTGCAGCCCCTGATCGCCCCGGGGTGCCGAGCCGTTGTCGGCCGTGGCCGCCTGCGCGGCAGGGCCGGACCGGCAACGTTCGGAGAACTGCTGGTGTCGGCAAGCGAATCGAGCATAATCAGGGCATGGCGCAGTATCGGTCGCACACGTCCACCCACGGTCGCAACATGGCGGGGGCCCGGGCTCTCTGGCGGGCCACCGGGATGACCGATGGTGACTTCGGCAAACCGATCGTCGCCATCGCCAACAGCTTCACCCAGTTCGTACCTGGTCACGTCCACCTCAAGGACCTCGGCCAACTGGTGGCCGCCGAGATCGAGGCCGCGGGCGGGGTGGCCAAGGAGTTCAACACCATCGCCGTCGATGACGGCATCGCCATGGGCCACGCCGGGATGTTGTACAGCCTCCCGAGCCGAGACCTGATCGCCGATTCGGTCGAGTACATGGTCAACGCCCACTGTGCCGACGCCCTGGTCTGCATCAGCAATTGCGACAAGATCACCCCCGGCATGTTGAACGCCGCCCTGCGGCTCAACATCCCCACCGTGTTCGTGTCCGGCGGGCCGATGGAGGCCGGGAAGACGAAGCTCGCCGGCCAGGAGGTGAAGGTCGATCTGATCTCGGCCATGATGAAAGCCGGCGACCAGACGGTGAGCGACGAGGAGGTCGACGCGGTGGAACGCTCCGCCTGCCCCACCTGTGGGTCGTGCTCGGGGATGTTCACCGCCAACTCGATGAACTGCCTCACCGAAGCCCTCGGGCTGTCCCTGCCCGGCAATGGCTCCACCCTCGCCACCCACGCCGATCGGCGGGAGCTGTTCCTCGAGGCCGGCCGCCGGGTGGTGGACATCACCCACCGCTACTACGAGAAGGACGACGAGTCCGTCCTGCCCCGCAACGTGGCCTCGGCGACCGCGTTCGCCAACGCCATGGCCCTCGACATCGCCATGGGCGGCTCCACCAACACGGTGCTGCACATCCTGGCCGCGGCCCAAGAGGCCGAGCACGACTTCACCATGTTCGACATCGATCAGATCAGCCGGCGGGTCCCCAACATCTGCAAGGTGGCCCCCTCCACCGACCAGTACCACATGGAGGATGTGCACCGCGCCGGTGGGATCATGGGCATCCTCGGCGAGCTCGACCGGGCCGGGCTCATCGACACCTCGGTGCCGACCGTCCACAGCGAGACCCTCGCCGCCGCCCTCGACCAGTGGGACATCGTGCGGCCCACCGCCACCGAGGCGGCCCGGCGCCTGTTCACCGCCGGGCCCGCCGGCATCCCCACCCAGGAGGCGTTCAGCCAGGACACCCGGTGGCCGTCACTCGACACTGACCGGGCCGAGGGGTGCATCCACTCCGTCGACAACGCCTACACCCGTGAAGGTGGCTTGGCCGTGCTGTACGGCAACATCGCCGCCGACGGCTGCATCGTCAAGACCGCCGGGGTCGACGAGTCGATCTTCCGCTTCTCGGGGACGGCCCGGGTGTTCGAATCCCAGGAAGCGGCCATGGAAGGCGTGCTCGACCCGGAACGGGTCAACGCCGGCGACGTGGTCATCGTGCGCTACGAGGGCCCACGGGGCGGCCCCGGGATGCAGGAGATGCTGTACCCCACCACCTACATCAAAAGCCGCGGCCTCGGCAAGGAGTGCGCCCTGCTAACCGACGGGCGGTTCTCCGGCGGCACCTCGGGCCTCTCGATCGGCCACGTCTCCCCCGAAGCCGCCTCCGGCGGGGTGATTGCCCTGGTCCAAGACGGTGACGTGATCGAGATCGACATCCCCGATCGCTCCATCCACCTCCGGGTCGACGACGAGGAACTGGCCCGTCGCCGGGCGGCCGAGGAAGCCCGAGGGGCCCACGCGTTCACCCCGCGGGATCGGGACCGGACGGTGACCCCCGCCCTGCAGCTCTACGCCTCGGTGGTCACCTCGGCCGACCGGGGCGCCACCCGGGACCTGGGCTTGATCCGCCGGTGAGTGACTTCGGCGGGGCCGCCGCGGCCGGCACGGTGCGCAGGCACCGCGCCGGCCCAACGGCTGACCGGTCGGGTTGAGATCAGGAGTCGGACCCTACTGTCCGCGGACGAACTGTCCGCGGACGAACTGCTTGGGGACGAAGCTCACTGCTTGGGAACGAAGCTCTCGAGGGTCTGGCGGGGTGGGAACTCTTTGAAGGTCTCGGCGAACTCGGCGATGATGTCCTTCATCGGCGCGAACACGTACATCCGGCGGACCAGCCACTCGGTGTAGCCGGCCCCGATGTCGGGTGCGGTCTCGAACGGGTCGGCCCGAAGGTCGATCAGGATCGGTGCCTTGTAGGGGTGCTGGGGGTCGAGCCAGGCACTGAACCCGTCGGCCACCTGGCCGCTCAGATTGGCCTTGAACCGTTTGTAGCGAACCGCCCCGAGGGAGCCGTCGTCGACGAAATAGAAGAACTCGTTACGCGGCCATTCGTCGACCTCGCCGCGCAGTGCCGGCAACATGTTGTAGCCGTCGAGATGGACCTTGAAGTGCTTGCCGTTGGCCTCGCGGCCCTTCTTGAGGTCTTCTTTGACCGTGGCGTTCCCGGCCGCAGCGAGCAGGGTCGGCACCAGGTCCTCGAGCGAGATCATGTCGTTGAAGACCTGGTTCGGTTCGATGTTCCCGGGCCAGCGGATGAACAGCGGGATCCGGAACCCACCCTCCCAGGTGGTGGCCTTCTCCCCCCGGAACGGCGAGGTCCCCCCGTCGGGCCAACCGAACTTCTCCGCCCCGTTGTCGGTGGTGTAGATCACGATCGTGTTGTCGTCGATGCCGAGCTCGGTCAGCTTGTCGAGCAGGACCCCCACATGGCCGTCGTGCTCGACCATCCCGTCGGCCTCGACCCCCAACCCGGTCTTCCCCTTCGACTCCGGTTTCAGGTGGGTGAAGATGTGCATCCGGGTCGAGTTGAAGTAGCACAGGAACGGCCGGTCCTCGGCCACCGCCCGTTCCATGAAATCGAGCGAGGCGTCGAGGAACTCCTCGTCGACCGTCTCCATGCGCTTGGGGTCGAGCGGGCCGGTGTCCTCCACCGTCTGGCCGCCCTTGCCGTCCGCCTTGGAGCGGAGCACCCCCCGGGGACCGTACGCCGCGTGGAAATCGGGATCGGCGGGGAAGTCCGCGTTCCAGGGCTCCTCCTCGGAGTTCAGGTGGTAGAGGTTCCCGAAGAACTCGTCGAAGCCGTGCACCGTGGGGAGCTGGTGGTCGTGGTCGCCCACATGGTTCTTCCCGAACTGCCCACAGAAGTAGCCCTCGTCCTGCAGCAGGTCACCGATGGTCGGATCCTCGTCGCTGATACCGCCCGGGCTGTGGGGCATCCCGATCTTCAACAGCCCGGTCCGCCGGGGGCACTGACCGGTGATGAACGCCGCCCGGCCGGCCGTGCAGCTCTGCTGGCCGTAGGCGTCGGTGAACATGGCGCCCTCGTGGGCGATACGGTCGATGTTGGGGGTCTGGTAGCCCATCACCCCGTGGTTGACGGCGCTCAGATTGAACCACCCGATGTCGTCTCCCATGATGACGAGAATGTTCGGCTTGTCGGGCATCGATGTCCTCCTGGGGTGGGAGCCGGTCGGGTTCGCCGGTCACGTGAACCCGGACATTAGGGCAGCTCTCCCCCCGGCGCGCCCGAACCGCAACTTTTCTGCCTGGCCGGACCCCGCCCCCGGCGGGTCGCCCGGAGGCTCCGCCGGGCCTGGGGCTCAGCCGGCCACGTGGAGGCGGGTCCCCACCCGCACCGCACGGTCGACGCCGGTGCGCTGCTCCCAACCCGGGCCGGCTCCGTCGCCGGCGGAGGAACAACAGGTGTTGGTACAACCGCCGTCGGCATAGCTCTGGTAGTTGACCCGGGCGTCGGTGACGAGGTGAACGGCGCCGTCGGCGGTGGTGACCGTCGGGTCAGTCCACCGCACCGCCACCGTTGGGTCGTCGCACCGGGCGAACGCCTCGGTCCACACCATCGGAGAGGCCAGGGTGTCGGCGTCCACCCAGAGGTCCCGGATCGTGGTCGACCCCCCGTGCTCCAGGTCGGTGACTGTGGCCCGCCACCCCCGGTCGGGTGATCGGTCGACCCGGTAGCGGTACCGAGCACCGGGCCGCCACGCGTAGGTGCGGGTGTTGGCATTGTCGAGCGCGGAGGGCAACGCCGAGCCCGACCCGGTCAGCTCCCGACCGTCCGGGCCGTAGCCGCCCCAGTTGACCGCACCACCTCCCGGGTACTCGGGGTGGTACTGCAACCCCATGTGGGCGGCACCCCGGGGGATCCCCGACCGGGAGGTGAAGCTCACCTGGAGGGCCCAGAAATACAGCCTCGGCACCCGGGGCGGCTCGATGACCTCGATCGTCACCTCGGCCGAGGTCAGGGCCACCGGTGGGACCTCCCACAGCAGATGCATCGACGACGCCCCGTTGCCGGACGTCGGCAGACCCGTCGTCCGGGACGGTCCGGTACGGGAGATCCGGGAAAGGAAGTCGCGGAACACCGCCCCATCATGCCCCAGCCCGTGCTGCCCCGGACCGGCCATGATCTCCGGGCCGGTAGCCTGAACCCCGATGGACAGGCCACCTCCCGATCCCACCAAGCTGCTCGCCCACTGGATGGAGTGGGAGCGAGGCGACACCACGCCCGGCACCGTGCTCAAGGAACTCAAGCACGGGGGGATGAAGGAACTGCTGGAAGAGCTGGCCGCGGCCCGGCCGACGGTCTGACCGGCACCAACGGGTGAGCGTCTCCGCAGCGTCGGCCCGACGGATCGCGCTCGCCGCCCAGGGCTTCACCGATCGGCGCCCGACCGGGCGGGTCACCGTCCGGCACTTCCGCCGGGTCATGGACCGGATGGCCGTCCTCCAGCTCGACTCGGTGACGGTGCTGTGCCGGAGTCACTACCTCCCCGTCCTGGCCCGGCTCGGCCCGTACGACCGGGACGCCCTCGACCGCTACCTGTACCGATCCGGCGAGCACTTCGAGTTCCTGGCCCACGAAGCCGCCATCGCCCCCCAACGGCTCCACCCCCATCTCCGGCACCGGATGGGCGTGACCCGCTGGAAACGGGCCCAGCAGCTCGAAGCCGACCATCCCGGCTACATCGACGCCGTGGAGGCCGAGGTGGCCGACCGCGGCCCGTTGACGGTGAGCGACCTGTCCGAGGCCGGGGAACGGACCGGTCCGTGGTGGGGCTACTCCGACGGCAAGATCGCCCTCGAACACCTGTACCGCAGCGGTCGCCTGGCCATCGCCCAACGGCTCCCCGGGTTCGTGATCGCCTACGACCTGCCCGACCGGGTCATCGAGGCCGATGCCCTCGCCGCCCCCGACCTCGACGCCGGGGCGGCCAGGGTCGACCTGATCCGCATCGCGGCCCGCAGCCACGGGATCGGCACCGCCCACGATATGGCCGACTACTTCCGGATCCGGATGGGCGCCGCCCGCCCGGCCATCGATGCCCTGGTCGCCTCGGGCGAGCTGCAACCGGTGGCGGTGGCCGGCTGGGCCGAACCCGCCTACCTCCACGCCGAAGCGGCCCGGCCCCGACGGGTCCGGGCCCGGGCCCTGCTCAGCCCGTTCGACCCCGTCGTCTGGTTCCGCCCCCGGGCCGAGCGGCTGTTCGGCTTTCGCTACCGGATCGAGATCTACGTTCCCGCCGATCAGCGGGTACACGGCGACTACGTGCTCCCGTTCCTGCTCGACGACGACCTGGCCGCCCGGGTCGACCTGAAGGCCGACCGCAAACGGGGCCGGCTGCTGGTACGGGGCAGCTACCTCGAGTCGGGACGGGACGCCGGCCGGGTGGGTCCCGAACTGGTGGCCGCGCTGGCGGAGATGGCCACCTGGCTCGACCTCGGCACCATCGAGATCGAACCCCGGGGGGATCTGGCCCCCACCCTGGCCGGCCTGGTGTGACGGTCGGCCCGACCGCCTCCGGGGCCGAATGACCCCTGTGCGTGGCCCCGGACCGTTAGCCTGATCGTTTCGTCGCCGAGCGGGGTTGGGCCCGGGAGGAGAGCTGCCGTGGCCACCATCGAGATCGGAATGGGCAAGACCGGTCGACGGACCTACGGGCTCGAAGAGCTCCGGCTGCTGCCCGACCGGCGGACCCGGGACGCCAAACTCGTCGACCTGTCGTGCCAGATCGACGCCTACCGCCTCGACCTGCCCTTCATCGCCTCGGCCATGGACTCGGTCACCAGCCCGGCCGTCGCCATCCAGATCGGTCGGCTCGGCGGCCTTGCGGTGCTCGATCTGGAAGGTCTGTGGACCCGTCATCACGACGCCGAGCACAAGCTGGTCGAGCTGGCCGATCTCGACGACGAGGCCGGCCTGGCCCGGCTCCGGGAGCTGTACGCCACCCCGATCGACCCCGAGCTGATCAAGGCCCGGATCGCCGAGATCCACGCCGGCGGGGTGATCGCCGCCGGCGCCGTCTCCCCTCGCCATGTGGCCTCGCTCGCCAACACCCTGCTGTCGGCCGAGCTCGATCTGCTCCTGATCCGGGGCACCGTCATCTCCGCCGAACACATCGGCGGTCCCGGCACCGAGGTGCTCAACCTCAAGGAGTTCGTCCGCCAGCTGGAGACCCCGGTCATCGTGGGGGGCTGCGTCAGCTACCTGGCCGCCCTTCACCTGATGCGGACCGGGGCCGCCGGAGTCCTCGTCGGGGTCGACGGGGGATCCACCGCCACCACCCAGGACGTCATCGGGGTCGGTTCGGCCATGGCCACCGCGATCGCCGACGTGCGGGCGGCCCGCATGCGGCACCTCGACGAGACCGGCGTCTACGTCCAGGTCATCGCGGATGGAGGGTTCCGCACCGGGGGCCAGATCGCCAAGGCCATCGCCTGCGGGGCCGACGCGGTGATGATCGGCTCCGCCCTCGCGGCGGCCACCGAGGCCCCGGGCCGGGGCTGGCACTGGTCGTCGTCGGTGACCCACCCGACCCTGCCCCAGGGCCGCCGGATCCCGGTGGAACGGATCGCCCCCCTCGAACAACTCCTGCTCGGCCCGGCCGAACAACCCGACGGCCGGCTCAACATCATGGGTGGGCTCCGCAAGGCGATGGGGATCCTCGGCTACGAGACGATCAAGGAACTGCAGAAGGCCGAGGTCGTGATCGTGAGCGATCGATGAGCGCCGGCGCCGCCCCCACCCCCGACCAGGTGGTCCTGGTCGTCGACTTCGGCGCCCAGTACGCCCAGCTGATCGCCCGCCGGGTCCGGGAACACCAGGTCTACTCCGAGATCGTGTCCCACACCATCACCGCGCCGGAGGTCCGGCGCCGGGCCCCGGCCGCCATCATCCTGTCCGGCGGCCCGAAGAGTGTGCACGTGGAGGGCGCTCCCCGGCTCGACCCCGACGTCTACGAGTTGGGGATCCCCATCCTCGGGATCTGCTACGGCGCCCAGCTGATCGCCCACCAGTTGGGCGGCACGGTGAGCCGCAACGAGCGGGGTGAGTACGGACGGACCACACTGGTGCCCGCGGCCGGGGTCGCCTCCGGCCTCATCGACACCGGCGCCGGACCGTCCACGGTGTGGATGAGCCACTTCGACGCCGTGTCGGTGGTACCGCCCGAGTTCGTGGCCACCGCCCACACCGCCAACTCGCCGGTGGCCGTACTGGAGAGTCCGAGCCGGCGGATCTGGGGCATGCAGCATCACCCCGAGGTGGTGCACACCGAGCACGGGTTCGAGCAGCTCCGCCGGTTCCTGATCGACCTGGCCGGCTGCGAGCCGTCGTGGACCATGGAGTCCATCATCGACGGATCCGTGGCCGCCATCCGCGACCAGGTCGGTGACGGTCGGGCCATCTGTGGCCTGTCCGGCGGGGTCGACTCGGCGGTCGCCGCCGCCCTCGTCCACCGGGCCGTCGGACCCGCCCTCACCTGCGTCTACGTCGACACCGGCCTGATGCGGCTGAACGAATCCGAACAGGTGGTCGACACCTTCCAACGCCACCAGGGGATCGAGCTGATCCACGTCCGGGCCGGCGACCGCTACTTCGAGCGGTTGGCCGGGGTGATCGACCCGGAAGAGAAGCGCAAGACCATCGGCGAACTGTTCATCCGCCTGTTCGAGGAGGCGGCCGGAGGCCTGGAGGACGCCGGATTCCTGGTCCAGGGCACCCTCTATCCCGACGTGATCGAA
>JBKDZN010000108.1:0-7754 GCA_047971245.1 Acidimicrobiales bacterium | reverse complement strand
GGAAGACCTGGTAGCCGGTGACGGCGATGTTGTCGGTGGCGGGGTTCCAGGTGAGGGTGGCGGTGCCGTTGGTGGAGGTGACGGCGAGCCCGGTCGGCCGGGACGGCCGTTCGGTGTCGGGCACGACCCCGCCGAGGGGGGTACCGGTCGTGACCTCGACCTCGGCCAGCCCGAGATATTGGGTCGCGTCGAGCATGACCCGCACGTAGCGGCCGGCCACGTTCACCGGGACGGTCGTCTTGTTACCGAGCGCATCCGGGCCGAGGTCGTACCGGGCCACGGTGGGATTCGCACTGAGGGACGCCACCGTGGCGTCGGTCGGGAACGGCTGATCGGCGACGAAGACGTTGACATGGTTGAGCCGCTCGCCACAGCAGTCGGTCCGGTTCCAGAGCCGTACCGACTCGATGGGCTGCACGGAGCCGAGGTCGACCTGCCACCATGGCTGGGCACTGATGTTGGTGTGGGCCACCGACCCGTTGGCCCAGATCCCGTCGATGTTGCCGTCCACGGCCAGCGACGCAGCGGATCCGGGGTAGACGGAGGACTGTTCGGCCGGGCGCCCGGTCGAGGTCACCTGGGGGTTGAGCAGGGACCGGTTACCGGCCTGATCGATGGCGACGATCGTGTAGTCGGCGGCCGGCTCCGACGCCGACGGGATGGGGAAGACGCCGAGCGGGGTCTGGCCGACGAGGCCGCCGTTCTTCCATACCTCGTAGAGGACGACGGCGTGATCATCACTGTCGCCGCCCCACTCCAGCACGGCTTGATCGCTGATCACCCGGGTCCGTTTCCAGGTCGGGCCCACCGGCCGACCGGTGTCGGGGGCCGGTGCCGCCGGTGTGGGGAGGGGAGTGGTGGTGTAGATCTCGAGCTCGTCGATGGCCTGGCCGTAGTTGGCGTAGGAGTCGAGGCGCAGGCTTCGAGCCGAGCCGGCCACGTCGAGGCGGACCGTCGCCCGGTAGTAGCGGTCCACCCGGAGGGCGACGAAGGCGTACGGTGAGGCCTGCTCCTCCTCGCGCACCTCGGGGAAGGTGGTGTGCGACAATTTGACCGCAGCGGCGGCCAGGCCCAGCCCGGCCGTTTGCACATCGGACTCGTGGATCAGCACGTAGTCGATCGGGGTCTCCTGCCCCAAGTCCATCTGGAAGTAGAAGGCCGGCGATTCGGTGCTGTCGGGATACCAGTAGGTGCTCAGGTTGCCGTCGGTCAGTGCGGCCGGGCTGGTGCCGTCCCGGCCGGGTGAGGCCTGGAAGGCATAGTTGCCCGCGATGTTGACCGCCGGGCCGATCTCGATCGGTGACGACACGGCCGACGACGCCGATCGGTTGCCGCTCAGGTCCACCGCGGCCACCGTCCACTGGTGGACGCCCACCGGTACCAGCAGGTCACCGAAGTGGTTCGATCCGGTTCGGCCCACCTCGACACCATCGCGGTACACGATGTAGCCGAACTGGCCGTTGTCCTTGGACGCCGTCCACGTCAGGTTCACCGACGCTCCGGCCTGGGTCAGCTGCGGGGCACCGGGTGTGCTCGGCGACTGCCGGTCGGCCGTCGGGGCGGAGAGCCCACCGCTGACGGTCGACGGCGCGGCCGAGTTGCACAGGCGGAGCATGTTGTAGACCGGACGGTCGTTGGTGGTGTCGTAATCCAGGGCACCCCCAGTCCAGACACAACCGTTGGGAAGCTCTTCGGCCGCCCACACCCCCGCCGAGCCGCGGGTGTCCTTCAGCAGGGGCGGCGCGGCCAGCTGCCCGGTGGCGAGATCGACCACGCGGAGGTACCCGGTGCCGTCGCAGTGGCATCCGACGTAGGCGTAGTTGCCGTCACGGCTCAGCGACACCCGTTGGGTGCCGTTGCTGCTGGTGCCGTTGATGTATGCCCCGGTACCGGCAGTGAACACCATGTAGAGGTGGTGCTTGGTGGTGACGATCACCCGGTCGCCCGAGGTCTCGACGTCGTGCAACTGGGGGCCGAGGTCGGCCACCTGGTTGGTGTAGAACGCGGGCAGGGCGGCGCTGTACCCGGCCGAATTGGCGCCCGTGACGGGATCCAGGGCCGCGAACCCGGGTGAGGAGACCCCGTTCACCGTGTCGTAGAAACCGACCGCGAACAGCCGCTTGTAGGTGCTGTTGTAGGCCACGCCCCACACGCCGCCGTTGGCGAAGGTCGGCTTGAAGCCGGTGTCGAGGGTTCCGTCGGCCCGGTTGATCTTGATGACCAGGCCGGTGGCCCGGGGCGTGCCGTCCGGTCCGACCTGACGTGAGAAGCTGCCCCCGGCGTAGACGGTGCTGCCGGCCACGGCGACGGAACGGACCACCGGTTTCGTACCTCCGCTGATCGAGGAGACGAAGGTGGTGTCCACCGAACCGTCGGACAGGTTGAGCCGGGCCAGGCCGGCGGTACGGGCCACCCCGTTGACCGAGGTGAACTCGCCCGCGATCAGGACCTGGCCGTTGCCGACGTCGACGATGTCGTAGACGGGCCCGTCCACCTGGGGCCGGAACCAGGGGATGAACTCGCCGGTGTTGGCGTCGAAGGCGGCCAGGTAGCTCTGGGGCACGTCGAGGCGGGCGGAGCGGTCCCGCACGGTGCGGAACTTGCCGCCGGTGAGCAGGGTCGAGCCGACGGACTCCATGGCCCAGACCTCGGCGTCGATGTTGGTCGAGGTGTCGACGGCCCGATTGGTGACCCCGTCCGCGGCCAGGATGTTGACATCGGTAGTGACGGCCGCCTCGGCCGAGTCGAACGCGCCCAACGGGCCGACGACCACCGCCGCCAGCAACACGACGAGGGCCAGCGGGGCCAGGAAAAGGGGTCGGATCGCGGTTCGGCCGAACGGCCTGAAGGTGCTCAAAGGTAGATCCCGTGTCGTTGATCGCGGTACGGCTCGATCGGCCCGCGGACTTGTCGGGAACGATTGTCGCCGAACCACCGGGCCACCAACGTGGGCCCAATGTACCTTATTGCCGTCGCGAGATGGCGTGGGCGGCACGATACCGCTGCATGATGATGCCGGCCGAAGGGATGGGGATCACCCAGGCCGGTGCCGCAGGCGGGGCGGGGTTTTCATCGGGCCCGGTCCCCTGGCTAGGTTCGCCTCATGTCGACCTCAACGCCCGATCGGGCCCCGTCCCCGATGACCGCCACCGAGTTCCGGGCCGTGCTGGCCGGTCTGCGGATCCCCGCCGTGGCGGCGCCGATGACCGGGGTGTCGACGCCGGATCTGGTGGCTGAAGCCCGGATCGCCGGGGTGCTCGGCTCGTTCCCGTCCAGCAACGCGGCGTCCTCGGCCGAGCTCGACGAGTGGTTCGAACGGATCGAGGCGACGGTGGCCGCGGGCCCCCGACCGTGGTCGGCCGGCCCCCTGGTGGTCAACCTGATCGTCGGCCGGCAGAACACCCGGCTGGACGACGATGTCGCCGCCGTGGTCCGGCGGCGGGTGCCGATCGTGATCACCAGCGTGGGGAGCCCGGCCCCCGTGATCGAACCACTCCACGACGGCGGCTGCTTCGTCCTGGCCGACGTCGCGTCCATGGCCCACGCCGAGAAGGCCCTCGCCGCAGGAGCCGACGGCCTGGTGCTGCTCTCGGCGGGCGCGGGCGGACACACCGGCTGGGCGAATCCCCTGGCGTTCGTGCGGGCGGTGCGGGCCGTCTTCGACGGCCCGCTGGCCGTGGCCGGCGGTATGAGCGATGGCGCCGCCCTGTGGGCGGCCTGTTGCGCCGGATACGACCTCGGCCTGTTCGGCACCCGGTTCATCGCCACCCCGTCGAGCGGGGCACCGGCGGCCTGGCGGCGTGACCTCGTCACCTCGACCATGGACGACGTCGAGCTGGGGATCGCCGCCAACGGGGTGGCCGCCAGCATGCTCGCCTCGGGGAACGGCAGTGCCGGCCACAGTGTGAGTGCGGTGACGGCCGGGATCGGCGTCGACGAACTGGTGGACGAACTCGTCGACGACTGGGTTCGGGCCCGAGCCCGAACGGTCGAGCAGCTGGCCCTCGACCGGGTCAGCTGACTGGCTGCCTGGCCGCGGGTCTCAGGCCTCGGCGTCGAGGAGTACGCCGAGCTGTCGGGAATGGGCCACCAGGGTGCCGTCGGGCGCCCACAGCTGACCGTCCTCCTCCAGGTAGCCCTCGGCCGCCACCGTGGTACGGAACCGCACCGCCATCCAGTCGTCGGGCCGCATCCGGGCCAGCGCTTCCACCGAGCGGATGTGGACGGTCAGGTCGATGGTGGGCACGCCGAGCGGCTTGGTGACCCGGGTGAAGATGGCCGGATACCAGGCGTCGGACAGGGCCGCCACCACGGCCGCGTCGTAGGGGCGGGGCTCACGGAGCCGGATCCAGCCACCGGTCTCGGCGGTCTGGCGGGGGCTGTGCCACGGCGCGCCGGTGACGTGGCGGTAGTCGTAGCGTTCGCGCATGGGCACCGTCACCTCGGGCGTCTCCCCGGGCGTGATCTCGTCGGGTGGTGGGTAGCCGGGGAAGCTGGGATCGGCGAACGCCGCGTCGCCGGCGTCGTACATGACCGCGAACGCCGCCTGGGCGGTGGCGATCAGCCGGTCACCCTGCCGGAGGCGGGCCGACATGAACCGGACCAGACGTCCGGCCCGTTCGGTCTGCACCTCGACCTCGGCGGGCCCCTCGACGGCGGGGGCGAGATAGTGGATGGTCAGCGAGCGGGCCGTACGGGCGGGATCGTCCACCTCGGCCATGAGCGCCTGCACGATCACCGCGGCGACATAACCCCCGTTGGGGCCACGCTGGATCCACCAGCCGGGGTCGATCCGCGTGCGGTACAGCCCGTTGCCCTGGGGGGTCACTTCGGTGTCGATATCGAATCGTGAGGCCATCGACGCAGTAACTTACCGCCGCTTCGGGATCCCACTCCGGTTCGGAGAACGTGCCCGATGTCGCCCCGGCCAGGATCAGCATTCGCGCCCCGGGTGTCGCAACAACGCTCACCGTGAGATCTGGTCGATCGGCCTCCACCCGTGGAGCACCCGGCCGGAGGCGCTATCGACACTGAAGTAGTGACCCTGACCTGGTTGATCGTGGCGTTGGTCGATGGTGTCACCGGTGAGGTGACACAACCACAAGGTGCCAACGCCGCCGTGGCCCACCACCACGGTGTCGCCGTCGTCGGCCCGGTCCGGGGTCGCCGGAGCCAGCAGGTCGGCCAGGCCGGCGACGATCCGGCGTTGGGCGTCCTGGGCCGTCTCCCAACCGCGAACCGAGCGATCGGGGAAGGCGAAGAAGGCATCGGTGAGCTCGGCGTGCACGTCCGGCGGCACGAAACCGGTGGCCGACCGGTCGATCTCCCCGATACCGGGCCGGACCTCGACGTCGAGACCGACGGCGCCGGCCAGCACCGCCGCGGTCTCGATCGCCTTCGTCTCGTCGCTCGACACGATCCGGACGATGTCGATGACCCACGGCTGGTCGAGCATGAGCTCGGCCCGTTGCCGGCCGGTGGCGTTCAGGTGCCAGTGGGGTACGGGCGTGGCGGCATCGACCTCGACGTTGGGATGGGTGATGTACCGAAGCCGGGTCACGAACCGACCCGGGGGGCGGCGCAGGCCACCTCGCCCTGAAGGCGCCGGTGCAGCGCCCACCACAGCAGGCCGATGGCCACGACCGCCATCACGGGCTGGACCGGTTCGAACCAGCGCAGGGCACCGGTGTAGCCGAGGGCCAGCACCACCAGCTTGTTGCACACCGGGCACCCGATGGCGAAGAAGCCGACGAACCCGCCCAGCACCCCACGCCGACCCGGTTCGTCGGCCAGGGGTGGATCATCGGCCGCCGTGAGGCCGCCCTCGGGCGTGGATCCGTCCCCGGATGCCGGGCCGCCCGGCCGGACATAGCTGGCGACCAGCAGGCCACTCAGCAGGGCGGTCGCCTCTAACACCGGGAGCGCCCACCACCGCGCCGCGATCTGGCGGCCGAACACCGGGTTCGGGACCAGGTCGGCGGGAAGGCCGAAGATCAGGAGTGAGGCCAGGGCGGCGCCGCCCGCCACCGCCCAGCGGCGGGGACCCCACCGCAGCAGCGGGCCGACGTCGCCGAGTGCAGAAACCATGATGGCCGCCATGGTATGCGGCCCGGAGCACATCGGGTTGAGGCGGCCGGCGGGGGCGTGGAAGGCTGGTCGACCGGGGGCCGGTCGGTACCGGAGGCGGGGCCGACGACGAGCCCGGAAACGACCAGTTGGGGGAGCGGTATGCGCCACGTCGAATGGCTCGATCAGGTCCGCGAGGACATCATCGATCCGGACCGGGAGATCTGTGATCCCCACCACCACCTGTGGGACCACCCCGGCAGTCGCTACCTGCTCGACGAGGTCCTGGCCGACATCACCGACGGCCCCGAACCCGGAGCCCGGCACCGCGTCACCTCCACCGTGTTCGTCGAGTGCAACGCCATGTACCGGGCCGACGGACCCCGTGAGCTGGCCCCGGTGGGGGAGACCGAGTTCGTCCAGGGGATCGCCGCCATGAGCGCATCGGGCGGGTACGGGGAATGCCGGGTGGCCGAGGGCATCGTCGGTTACGCCGACCTCACCCTGGGGGCCAAGGTCCGTGACGTGCTCGACGCCCACCGGTCGGTGGCCCCGGAACGGTTCAAGGGGATCCGCCACGCTGCGGGCTGGGACGCCGACGAGGCGGTCCGGAACTCCCACACCGACCCGGCGGAGCACCTGATGGTCTCCGACGCGTTCAACGAGGGGATGCGGGTCCTCGCCGACATGGGGCTGAGCTTCGACGCCTGGTGCTACCACACCCAGATCCCGGAGGTGGTCGAGCTGGCCCGGGCCCACCCGGAGGTCACCATCATCCTGGACCACTTCGGCGGACCGCTCGGGATCGGCCCCTACGCCGATCGTCACGACGAGATCTTCGCCCGGTGGCAGGAGACGATCGCCCCGCTCGCGGCCACCGGCAACGTGTCGTTCAAACTGGGCGGCATCAACATGAAGATCAACGGGTTCGGCTGGCATGAGCGCGCGCGTCCGGCCACCTCGGACGAACTGGTCGACCGGACCGGCCGGTACTACGAGTTCTGCATCGACACCTTCGGGGCCGACCGCTGCATGTTCGAATCGAACTTCCCGGTCGACCGGGAATCGGTGTCGTACCCGGTGCTGTGGAACGCGTTCAAGAAGCTGGCCGCGTCCCGCTCCGAGGCGGAACAGCGGGAGCTCTTCTCCGGTACCGCCCGCCGGGTCTACCGGCTCGCCTGATTCCTTCACCCGACGACGGGAGATCCCAGCATGACTCGGCTCGATCCGATCACCGAAGACGACCTCGACGACCGGCAGCGGGCGTTCCTCGAGCAGCTCAACCAGGGTGACCGGGCCCGCCGCCACGGCCGTCTCGGCCTGGTCGGCCCGTTCGGGGTCTGGGCCCGGGCCCCGCATGTGGGCGAACCGGCCCAACGCCTGGGCGCAACCCTCCGGTTCGGGACGTCGCTGCCCGACTCGGTCACCGAGGCCGCGGTGTGCACCGTCGGTGCCCACCACCGGGCCCGGTTCGAGTTCGCGGCCCACCGCCGGCTCGCCCTGGCCGCGGGCCTGAGAGAGGCGTCCCTGGACCGCCTCCAGGCCGGCCAGGACCAGGGCTTCGAGGGTGATGAGGACATCGCCCACGCCGTGGACAAGGAGCTGACCGCCGGGTCCCCGCTGAGCCCGCACACCTACGCACCTCAGGTCTCCTCCTTCGGCGAGACCGGGCTCATCGAACTGGTCAC
>JBKDZN010000107.1:0-15734 GCA_047971245.1 Acidimicrobiales bacterium | reverse complement strand
GGCACGGCTATACCTCAGTGCCGGGCATGACCCGGCCGTTGTCGGAGCGATCAGTGGACGTCGGGGCACCGGCTTCGGTCCGCAGCCGCGCCGTCGCCGCGGCCCGGCTGCGCGACACCCGCCGCGCCCCATTCGCGGCCGCCGCCGAGTGGCGCGGCCCGGCCGGTTCGTGTCCCGCACCGGCAGCCGAACGCGAGCCGCGCCCGGACGGCGTCGCCGACTCCGCCGGCGCGGCTGTTCCTCGGCTCGTTGGGCGGGGGGCTGCGGTTGCCGCCACCGCCCGTGACTGGCTGTCAACCGCTCGACGCAGGGCCTGCAGATGTCGCTCCAGGGATTCCACCTGCTCACTAAGCTGCCGCACATCACTGGCGGCCGGCAGGTTGAACAGGTGCAACCACCGTTCGATGGACCGTTCGACCTCGCCGCGCACCGCGGCCGTCATCTTGGCGGATATCTCCATCAGCTCACCGAAGCCCTCGTGCTCCACGAACTGGTCCCACCCCAGGCCCAATATCTGTGACCAGGATTCGGTCGGCTGATTCGACCTGGTCTTCTCCGCATCCATCGCCATCACCTCCGCCCGGCCCCGGGCTGGCTCATCTCGATTCGGTCCCTCGCCACGCTGGTCCCCGTCGTCGCCCCAGCCCCGGAGGCGTCCCAGGCGTACCGGTCGGCCCCGGCCACGACGCCCGCTCGCCCCCGATTCACCGTGGCCCGACGGGCCCTGGTGACCTGTGAGTAGTCGGCACTACGAAGCCAGAGAAAACTGCCTGACGTGATGCAAGTATCTTGATAACGAACAGCATCGTCAAGTACGTTCGCTAATGGAGATAGGTCCCTCATGTTGCCCGACGATGACTCACCTCCACCGCCCGCCCCGGACCACCCGTTCGGACTCGGTACCGGAGGCCCCGTGGTGCCTACCGGTGGACAGTGCCACACGCCCACCCCGATCATGGCGCGCCGAGGCCGGGGTGCGCCACAGGCCGGGCCATCTTTTCGCGGCGTGAGGGGCCACGCCGGCCACGACGGGCCAGAATTGAGCCGGGCGGCAACAACAGATGGGCGAATCGCCCCGGTGACCGATCATGGATGCTGAGGATCACACCAACCTGAGGCCCACGGAGCGGCCCGAACGCCCCGTTCGCACCCTCACCAGCTACGGCGCCGGTGACGATGTCGACCAACGGCTCGGCGCCCTGTGGCGGGCGGCCAGACTCGGCCCGAGCGTCGATCGGCTCCGCCGTCACGTCCTCCAGTCCGGCCACGAGACCATGGAGCCCGGCCAGTTCCGCACCCTGGACACCGTGGTCGGCTACGGGCCGTGCCCGGTCCGCAAGCTGGCCCTGGTCATGGGGGTGGAGCCCTCCACTGTCACCCGGGCGACCCGGAAGCTGGTCGACGCCGGCCTGATCGACAAGCGTCGTGCCGCCCAGGATCATCGTGAAGTCCTGGTTGAGGTGACCACGGCGGGTTTGCATGCGCACCAGTACTACGTCGACCGCGCCGAGGCCATCTATCGTTCCATCTTCGCCGAATTCGACGTCGAGGAACGGGCCCAACTGGCCGAGCTCCTCGAACGCATGCTGAAGTCGACGGATGCGACGCTCGCCGCTGTGGAGCAAGAGCATCGCGAGATCCCCCATCACCGGTCGGAGCCCGAAGCGCCCTGAGGACGCTCGGTCCCCCGGTTTCCCACCAAGGAATACTGCATGAGCAGCCCCACATCCGTGATCCCGAGACCAGTCCTCGATTGGCTCCGGGGCCACACCGAAGACGACCTACCCACTCCCCGCCCCACCCCGGCGGCCGCGCTCAAGTGGACGATCGACGAATGGTCGCTCCAGCTCGAGCTCATCTCGGGCCGCATGCGGATTCCCGACGGCGGATTCCGGCGACGGCTTCGTTCCGAGCTCTCCGAGGCCTGGGAGCTCTACCAGGAGCGGGGCTGGCTGGACGATCCGCTCTCCTACCACCGCACCCCCCCACCGGGCCTGCCCGACCTGGAGAGCCAGCGGGAGTCCACCCTCGGTTTGGCCTTCGAGCATCTCCGCTTCACCAGCGAGTTCGAGCCGTGGCCCGACGAACCGGGACGGGACCGCTGGGAGGCGTATCAGCCGGTCAAGACCGGTCACGCCTGGATGCTCCGCCACCCGGGTCCGCCACGCCCGTGGATCGTGCTGGTCAACGGCTACCGAACCGGGACCCCGGCCATCGACCTCGGTTCCTTCCGGGCCGGTCACCTCCACCATGACCTCGGCCTCAACGTCATCGGGGTGGTCCTGCCCCTGCACGGGCCCCGGGCCGTCGGCCCCACCGGCAGCCGGGTCCTCCACGCCGGCGCGATGAACACCATGTTCACCCTGGCCCAGGGGTCATGGGACGTTCGCCGGGTCATCAACTACCTGCGCGACGAATACGAGGCCCCGGCCGTGGGCCTGACCGGCATCTCGCTGGGCGGGAACATGGTGTCGCTGGTGTCGAGCCTCCAGGACGACTTGGCCTGCGTCATCGCCGGCGTGCCCGAGGCCGACCTCGTCCGGGGCCTCCGCCGCCAGCTCGACCCCCAGCTCCCCCCGTTCTACGAGCAGTGGGGCCTGTCGTGGGATCCCCTGCAGAAGGTCCTCGGGGTCGCCTCCCCCATGTCCCTCCAGTGCCGGGTGCCCCACAACCGGCGCTACATCTACGCCGGCCTGCTCGACCGCTGGGTCCGCCCCGGCAACGTCCGGGACCTGTGGAAGCACTGGGACGAACCGTCGATCCTCTGGTACGAGGGATCGCACCTGTCGTTCCCGATGGAGCCGTCGGTGCGGAAGTACATCGACGACGCCCTGATCGAGAGCTTCGACCTGAAACGCTGACCTCGGCGTCCGAACCGGGGGCTCGGCGATCGGGCCCCGGTTCGAAAACGACGTGAGGCCCGGCCGAACCGGCCGGGCCTCACGTCGTTTCGGGCTGGGTCTCAGATCCGGTCGGCCCGGCCGAGGACGGCCAGCCGGTGACGGATCACCTTGCCGGTCGTGGTCATAGGCAGGGCCTCGACCACATGAATCGCCTTGGGAACCATGAAGTTGGCCAGGTTCTCGGCCGCGAACGCCCGCAGCTCGTCCGCATCGACCTGGCGACGTTTCGAGCGGGGCACGACGAAGGCGGTGATGCGCTGGCCGTACTCCTCGTCGGGCAGACCGACCACGGCCGACACCTGGACGTCGGGGTGCTGGTCGAGGACCTCCTCGACCTGGCTGGGGAACACGTTCTCGCCGCCGGTCACGATCATGTCGTTCTCACGGCCACTGACGTGGAGCAGGCCGTGCTCGTCCATGAAACCGAGGTCGCCGGTGGCGAGCAGGGTCCCGGAACGCTGCCCGTCCTGGCCGTCGGTGTAGCCGGCGAACTGCATCGAGTTGGAGATGTACACCCGGCCCCGTCGCCCGATCGGAACCGGCATCCCCTTGCGGTCGAGGATGGCCAGGGTGACCCCGTTGGGCGGCCGGCCGACCGTGCCGGGCGACAGGCGCAGTTCGGACGGATCGGCGATGGTGCCGATCGCGGCCTCGGTGGATCCGTAGAGGTTGTAGAGCCGGTCACCGAACCGGTCCATCCAGTCGAGGGCCAGGGTGCCGGACAGCACGTTGCCGCTGGAGATCACGATCCGGGGCGGTATCACGTCGGGACCGGGGTTGTCGTCGAGCATGCGGCGCAGCATGAGGGGGACCACGGCGAGCACGCCGATCCGCCGCTCGGTCATCACCTCGAGGGCCTGGTGGGGGTCGAACCGGCGCCGCAGGATGAGGGTGGACCCGGTGGCCAGGGCAATGGTCGACTGGCTGAGTCCGAGTGCGTGGAACAGGGGCGGCACCGCGAAGAAGGTGTCACCGGTCTGGTACGGGATGCGCAGGAACATGCCCATGCTGTCCGAACCGGCCGCCCGGTTGGTGCGCCGGGCCCCCTTGGGTGGACCGGTCGTGCCCGAGGTGAGCAGGATGAGTTGGGAGCGCCGCCGGGGTGGGCTGCACATGCGCCGGTAGCGGGAGATGACGTGGATCGAGTCGGGACCGTCGCCTTCGGCGTCGAGCACCATCGGCGCGTTGCCGGCGGCCTCGATGATCGGACCGAACTCGTGGTCGGCCACGATCACGCTGATGCGTTCCCGCTCGATCACGTCACGCAGCCGGCCCGCCGGGAGGGCGGTGGACAGCAGGACCACGTCCACACCGGCCCGTTCGGCCGCCACTTGAGCGAGCACGAAACCCTTGTGGTTCCGGGCCAGGATGCCGACAGATCCGTCACCGGCCACGTCACGGAAGTGGCCGGCCAGGCTGGAAGCGGCCGCGTCGAGCTGCCGGTAGGTAATCGGACCGTCTTCGTCCTCCACCGCAACGGTGGTCGGGAACCGCATCGCGCTGGCCGCCACCAGAGCACCGATCCCCGGCCCCCACATGGTCACTCCCATGAGTCGGGCCGTGGTGAGGAACGGATCGAACGCGCCCATACGGGCGGCGGCCGCCAAGCCGTCACGCCCGAAGAGGTTCGCCAACGATTCGACGTTCTGGTCGCGTCGGGTCATCGTGTCCACTGGCTATCGCCAACCTTCCGTCAGTACCCGTTCATGCCGCCGGGTCTGTATCCGCCTTGCTCCCGACGAAGTTCCGGTACACGCCGAGCAGGGCCAACTTCTGTTCTTCATTCAGGAGAGGATCGGCGTTCACTGCCTCGACGACAGTAGGAACGTCGGTCGGCTCTAGCAAGCCCGCGTAGGAAAGTAGCGTCTCCGCCCGCACGTTGAGGGCACTGGCCAGCGCCTTGAGCACCCGCACCGAGGGCTCGTGCATACCGCGCTCGAGCTGGCTGACGTAAGGATCCGAAAGCTGGGTGAGCCGAGCCAGTTCACGCTGGCTCAGCTCCATCATCTTCCGTTGCGCTCGGATGTACTCCCCCAACTGGGCCAGCCCCGGAAGTTCGGGACTGGCCCCAGCGGAGGAGGAGCGCTCTGAACTCACTTGCTCTTCTTGGCGACTGGCTTGGGCTCTTCGGCGGGCTTGTTGTCCCAGGCCGTGACCATGCGGGTGGCGAAGTCACGGTTGGCGGCGTAGAGCTCACCGACGAAGCTGTAGTAGGCGTCCACGACCTCGGCGGGGGTGGGGAGGTACTCGCCGAAGGGGGCCTCGAACGCCGGCATGGCACCGACGATGGTGTCGGCGATGCGCTCGTTGTAGGAGATCACCTGCTCCTGAGCGGTCTTGATCTGTTCGATCGAGCGGGTCTGGGCTTCACGGATGGTGTCGAGCATGGTCACGGGAACCTGTCCTCCTTGGCGCGAACCAGATCTTGGCTCGCAGTGATGTCTGCTGTGTATAGTACGCAAACCCCTAGGCAGTCACAAGCTTTTGCGAAGAAAACTTAGCGTGACCCTTGTCATCACCTAGCAAACCGGCCCAGCGGATCGACCCGGGACGCGAAACGGCTCCGTCCGGCCACCCAGGTCGGGGCGGTCGGACGGAGCCGGGTTTCAAGCCGTCAGTTGATCATGGGGGAAGTGATCAGACGGCGTCAGCACCGATCTCACCGGTCCGGATGCGGACCAGATCGCTCACGGGAACCACCCAGATCTTGCCGTCGCCGATGCGACCGGTCTGGGCCGCCGCACAGATGGCGTCCACCGTCGGGGTGACGATGGCGTCGTCGACGACGGCCTCCAGCTTGATCTTGGGGATGAAGTCCACCTTGTACTCGGCGCCCCGGTAGGTCTCGGTGTGACCGCCCTGGCGGCCGAACCCTCGGACCTCGGTGACGGTCATACCCGACACCCCGGCGCCGCGGAGCGCCTCCTTCACGGCGTCCAGCATGTGGGGCTTGATGACTGCGGTAATGAGTTGCATCGAAATCGTCTTTCTCGTTGTGCTCGGTCTGGCTCAGTGCGTTGTCCGGCGCTCAGACCGACAGCGAAGCCGAGGGAGACATGATCTCGGGACCATAACCGGGGCTGCCGTGCTCCTCGACGTCCAGACCGGCCATCTCCTCCTCCGCACTGACGCGGAGCCCGATGGTGTGCTTGATGGCGAGGAACATGAGGCCGGTGGTCCCCATCACGAACACCGCGTGGACGAGGATGAAGATAACCTGGGTGACCAGCTGGTCGATGCCGCCGCCGTAGAGGAGCCCGGCGTTCTCCCGGCCGAGGAAGGCGTCGTCGTAGGTGGCGAACAGGGCCACCGAGAACGTCCCCCAGGTACCACAGACACCGTGCACCGAGATGGCGCCGACCGGGTCGTCGATACCCATGCGGTCGAAGAACCTGACCGCCATGACCACCAGGACACCGCCGATGGCACCGATGACGAGCGACATGCTCGAGGTGACCGCGCCGACCGGGGCCGTGATCGACACCAGACCGGCGAGCAGGCCGTTGGCCGCCATGGACACGTCAGGCTTGCCGTCAATCAGCCACACGAGAATCATCGACACGACCGCACCGGCGCAGCCGGCCAGCAGGGTCTTGGCGCCGATCTGCATGACGAACTCGTCGGCGGCGAGTTCCGACCCCGGGTTGAAGCCGAACCAGCCGATGAACAGGATCATCGCCCCGAAGACGACGAACGGGATGCTGTGGCCGGGAATGGCCTGGAGCTTGCCGTCCTTGGCGTACTTGCCGATACGGGGTCCCACGACGAGTGCACCCATGAGGGCGGCCCAGCCGCCGGTGGCGTGCACGATGGTGGAGCCCGCGAAGTCCGAGAACGGGGTCTCGAGCTGCGACAACCAGCCACCGCCCCAGGTCCACCGCAGCACCACCGGGTAGATCAGGGCGGTGATGATGAACGAGTACACGAAGTAGGAGCCGAACTTGGTGCGCTCGGCCATCGCCCCGGACACGATCGTCGCCGCCGTGGCCGCGAAGGCCGCCTGGAAGAAGAAGGTGGTGGCGGTGCTGAGACCCCCATCGGCCGGGATGGGATCGTCGAAGCCCGACAGGAAGAACCCGCCCCAGCCGAACCAACCACCCAGTGCTTCTCCTCCGGTGAAGGCGATACCGAACCCGATCAGGGCGAACGCCAAGACCCCAGCCGACATGTCCATCAGGTTCTTCATCATGATGTTGGCCACGTTCTTGGCCCGGGTGAGTCCCGCTTCGACCAGGGCGAACCCGGCCTGCATGAAAAACACAAGGACGCCCGCGATGAACACCCAGAGGTTGTCCAGAATGACCTGGGAGGCCACGCCTTCGGGCACGTCGGTTTGCGCTGATGCAGGACTGGCCATCAGCAGCATTCCCGCCCCGGCGAACCCGCCGGCCATCAACAACTTCCTTTTCATCTCCTCAACTCCTTCTTGGTTAGGGCGCAACCTACGAAGGGCCGGTTTCGGGCTTGTTCGAGATTCGTTACGTCATCTCGACACATTTCTGACCCCAACCTGACGCCGCGGTGAGCGGGCGGCCCGAACCGGTGACAGCAACCTGGCGGTGAAGGGCGGCACAACTGCCCACCGACCAAACCCTGACCGGAGCCGGTTCAGGATCTAGAGTCGACACCAGTCGGAACGAGCACCGTTCGATTCGGGTGCCGCCGACATCTCCCGCCGCATGATCACACGACGATTCCCGCCGTCGTCGCCCGCGTTCGCCTTGTCGACGCCAGGCGACCGTAGCTGCCGCGTTCCCGCTTCCCCGCGGGCCGGGCGCTCCCCGCTCGCGCTGCACCACGATCACGGCACGGCCGGTCCGGACGGGGCACCACGATGACCACCCCCACCCTCACCGTCGCCCTGATCCTCTCGGTGGCCGTGTGGCTCATCGGTTTCGCCACGCTCAGCCACGGCGGCCGCGTGGGCCGGGCCGTCATCGGCCTGGCCGAGCGCATCAATCCGGTGCCGTCGGCGGCGACCACGGCCGCCGACGGCGTGGCCGCCGTCGACCGACTGGCCGCTGAGGGTCATCTACCGGCGGCGGCGTGGGCCGGGCTGTCGGCAGCCTGGTCGACCCTGTGGACCTCCGACGAGCCGGGGGGCCGTGACCGTCAACGACGCCTGGCCCGCCCCCGGAACTGGGTCGGTACCGTCGCTGCCGCCAGTGTCACCGCGCTCGTGCTGGCGGGGGTGATCGCGGCCTGGAGGATCGGGCGTTGGGTGGCGGCCGGGCTGGCCTGGCCCCTGGTCGTCCCGCTGCTCATGGCCGCCGGGCTGGCGTGGATGGTGCGGACCGACCGCCACCGCGCTGCGGCCGAGAACGACGTCGACGCCCTGACCGGCGGCGACGATCGAGATGTCGTGGACGGGGGTGCCGGAGCTGCCGCCCCTGTCCACGGCGTCGCATCCGAACCGACCCGGGCCGAAACGGCTGGGGTGCCGGCCGGAGGGATGGACCCCGACCCGGAACCGGGCCCCGACCTCGAACCGGGTCCGGATCCGGATCCGGATCCGGCGCCGGCCGCGGCGGTGATCGAGGTGCACCCGCGGCGAGGCGGCGACGCCGAGCCCATGGTGCGACTACGCCTGGAGTCGGGGTCGGCGGAGTTCCTGCGCCGCGGCCCGATCGACCTGATGCTGTTGAACTGGACCGGCCGGGCGGCCGAGGTGCTCGTCTGTCCGTCGCCCTCCGCCACCCCCGAGGTCGCCGTGGCCCCGGATGGCGACTGCGGCCACCCGGATCGCCCCGACGGGGAGCTCTCGACGATCGAGCCCGGTGAACGCCGTGCCATGGTCCGAACCGAGATCGGTGCGGTACAGATCACCAATCTCGGTCCGGCAGCGTTGGCGTTGGCGGTGACCCTGATCGACGGGGTCGAGGCCCGGCCACTCGCCTCGTGACCCCCGCGGGTCACGCTCGGCGGATCAGGCGTTGTAGGCGGTTTCGGCGTGCTGGGTGGAGTCGAGGCCGCGGCGCTCGTCCTCGGCGCTGACCCTGAGGCCGATGGCCAGATCGAGGACCTTGGCAAGGGCGAAGGTGACGACGAACGAGTAGGCCATCACCACCAGGTTGGCCAGGAGCTGCTCGCCGAGCAGGCCCGCTCCCCCACCGTCGATGATGCCGGCGTGGAAGGTGCCGCCCAGGGTGGCCGGGCTGGCGAACAGGCCGATGAGGACCCCGCCGGTGAGACCCCCGACGAAGTGGACCCCGACCACGTCGAGGGCGTCGTCGAAGCCATACCGGAACTTGAGCCGGATGGCGAGGGCGCAGATGGCCCCGGCCGCGGCCCCGATGGCCAGGGCGCCGGCCAGGCCCACGAAACCGGCCGCCGGGGTGATTCCCACCAGGCCGGCGACGATGCCCGAGGCTCCACCCAGCGACGTGGGGTGGCCGTCGACGAGCTTCTCGACCAGGAGCCAGGCGAGCATCGCCGCAGCGGCGGCGAGGAAGGTGTTGGCGAAGGCCTGTACGGCGACGCCGTCGGCCGCGAACGCCGAACCGGCGTTGAAGCCGAACCAACCGAACCACAGGATCCCGGCGCCGAGCATGGTGAAGGGAAGGTTGTGGGGCATCATCGGCTCATGCTGCCAGCCTTCCCGCTTCCCGAGGACGAGCACCATGGCCAGCGACGCCGCCCCGGCGGCTACGTGCACCACCGTCCCGCCGGCGAAGTCGAGGCTGCCGCGGGCGTTGAGCCAGCCGATCTCGGGCCGGAAGACCCAGGCCCAGGCGGGCACGAACACGAGCAGCAGCCAGGCGGGCACGAAGACCAGCCAGGCCGAGAACTTCATACGGTCCGCCACCGCACCGGAGATGAGGGCGGGGGTGATGGAGGCAAAGGTGAGGGCGAAGAAGGCGTCGCGCAGGGTGGCACCGCCGTCCTCCCCGGTGATGGAGATCCCGGAGAAGAAGAGATGGTCGAACGAACCGATGAAACCGTTGGTCCCGGTGGAGGAAAGGGTGTAGCCGGCGACGTACCAGACGATGGGCACGATCCCCAGACAGACCATGTTCATCATCAGCATGTTGAGCATGTTCTTGGAGCGGGACATGCCGCCGTAGAACAGGGCGAGGCCTGGGACCATGAACACCACGAGGGCGGCCGAGGTCATGATCCACGTGGTGTTGCCAGTGTCCACCGAGGGTCCTTCCGGGTCGGGCCGCAAGATTGGGGACAGTTGCGGCCAAGCGATCGACAGCATCCACGGTCGAACCGGGTTTCGGCAACGGGCGAAGCCCCTCGGACCGGTCGGTCGGAGCGGCTACGGGGGCGCGAAACCGGCTCCCACCAGGGGCGGGAGCCGGCGTCGCAAGAACGGTGAACTGAAACTGACGCCAATCTGTCGACCCCCACTGCTTCCGGGAGTCCGACGGGTCAGTTCAGATCGAAGTGGGCGGCCAGTGCCGCCCGTTGCTGCTGACCCAGCGCGTGGTTCTTGCCGGCCTTGGGCGCAGAGTCGATCAGTGCCTTCCCGTACGGGACGACGACCTGACCACTCCCAGTGACGCTCAGACCCCGGGCGGGGACGTAACGCTCACCCTTCAACAGGCCGGTTTTCACCACCAACCAGGTGGGCCGGTCACTGTCACCCTCGAACACGACATCACGTATCTTGCCGACCGACTGCCCGTTCTCATCATTGAGGGTGGCACCGGTGTACGTGGGCCGCGCCCCCGAATCGCTGCTCATAGGCCCGTCTCCATTCCACTACGCCCGCCCGGCCCGAAACTTGGTGACGAACCGACACAGGCCAAACACGTCATCGTTTCGTAATCTTGATCGGGGGACACGGCCCGGTCAACGCCCAGCGTGACCACCGAGCGGCCGTCCGTCCCCCGACCTGGGGATGTTTCGACACGGCGTGACCATGAACACACCCGATGCCGGCCACGCCGAGCCCCGACTCCGGGCCAGACCGGGCTCGCGCTCCGGAGGTTGGTCCTCCGCCCGGAGTTCAGCCGCACCCTCTTGGCCGCGGGCGGGCACGCCTCGGCGACCGGCCAGAGGGCGGTCGGGGCGATCCGAGGGACCGGGGGTCCAGCGCAACCACCCGGAAGGTGGCGCCGACACCGGGAGTGCTCCCTGGGTCGGCGCCCGCGCCCCTGACAGGATTCGAACCTGCGGCCGTGTCATTAGAAGTGACGTGCTCTATCCAGCTGAGCTACAGGGGCGGATCGAGTCTACCAATCGGCATCAGGTCGCCGATTGATCAGCCGGGCGCTAGCCTTGGCCCGCCGACGGGCCGGGAAACCCCGCCACCGCCGGCCCCGGGCAGCGCTACGCTGCCATTCAGCAACACCACGCGCCTCTAGCTCAATTGGCAGAGCATCGGACTCTTAATCCGCAGGTTCTGGGTTCAAGTCCCAGGGGGCGTACCTCGAGAAGGCCGTCGACCAGGGCAAACGCCCCGTCGGCGGCCTTCGCCGTTCACGGCGGGTGCCAAACCGGGTGCTATAGACGCCGCGTTAGACCCGGATACACACACCCCACGGCGTACGACCACTAACCACGGCTTCGAGTTCGAAGATCGCCGCTATGCACCATCTGCAGCCCACCCGGATCGACCGCTGGGACACCGAGTCGTAACTTCGAGCCTCCCGCAGCGCTTCTACGCAGTAACGCGGGCCGTGAGCCGCGTTATTGCGTACAATCGTCTCATGTCGCAGGTCATGTTGGCGATCAGCGAAAGTCGCGTTTCGGGATCAGCGAAAGTCGCGGTCCCGGGGTGGGGTGTTCCTCCGGGTGGTGAGGTTAGCGGCGGCTCCGTTCGGTCGCGGCGGTGGTGAGCGCTTGGTGTTCGCGTAGACGCCAGGACGGGCCCTTGATGTTGAACACGACAGCGTCGTGCATGAGCCGGTCCAGGATCGCTGCTGCGACGACGGTGTCGCCGAAGATCTCGCCCCAGTCCGGCAGCCCCCGGTTCGTGGTGACGATAGTCGAGTGCTGCTTCTCGTAGCGCAGGTTCACCACTTGGTAGAACGCCGAGGCGGCGCCACGGTCCATCGGCAACAGGCCGACGTCGTCGATGACGAGGACCGACGGGGCGGTGTAGGTCTTGAGCTTCGTCGCGAGGTTCCCCTCCCGGGACGCTTGGGCGATGTTCGCTACCAGCTGGCCCGACCTCCAGACGTATTGCCAGGGCTCTCGCCGCAACACCGGACTAGCCTGAACCAGTGGCTTTCACCAGGATCACCTCTGACCCATCCAGGATGGCTGGCGTCCCGTGTATCCGTGGCCTCCGGTTCCCGGTCGCGACCGTCATCGCGATGATCGCTGACGGAATGACCAACGACGAGATCCTCGCCGAGCATCCCGACCTCGAAGCCGAAGACATCTCCGAAGCCCTCAAGTTCGCTGCGCTCGCCGTCCAGGAACGCCAGCTACCGCTACTTCCGGCGTGAAGTTCCTGCTCGACCAGAACCTCTCACCAACGATCGTCGGCCTGCTCGTCAAGGCTGGCCACGTCGCAGAGCATGTCCGCGACCTCGGCATGAGCGAAGCCCTCGACGATGAGGTGCTCGCAGCAGCGAAGAACGCCGGCGCGGTGCTGATCTCGTCAGACACCGACTTCGGCGAGTTGCCGGCTCGCTCCAACGCCGCTGAGCCGTCGGCGATCCTGCGACGTCGTCAGGAAGGCCGCTGTGCCAACGAGATCACTGCGCTGATCCTCGCCAACCTCGAGGCCGTAGCGGACGAGCTCGAGGCCGGGGCGTTCGTCGTGCTCCACGACAACCGAGTTCGGATTCGCTCCCTCCCGTTCCGACCCGAGGACTGACGAGCAGCACTCGGAATCGCTTGACACCAGGCCTCGCCGCGCGAAAGGCCTCTGCGTTCAGACTCAGAGTCTCGACCGATCCCATGCCTGCGCCGTCGATGGCCGCGACCGTCGTCGAACCCTTTGGCCTGTCCGGCAGCTGACATCAATCGGCGATGTGGCGACCGGCGAGATACTCGTCGTCGTGACCTGATGCATCCAGACCAGTGACTGGTGAGAATCCGGGAGGTGCCCGTTAGGTCAGCTGAGAACCGCTGCGCACCGCCGACATCTGTCGGCGACGAGGTCGAGGAGTCGCTGAGGCAGGTCGGACTCGAGGCCCGCGGTGTTGCTGCCCTCGGCAGCGAGCGCGAAGGCGTCGGGTGTCCGGCCTGCAAGGTCGACGACGCGCTCGACGAGACGCTCCGCATCGAGCCTGAGCTCGTCGGCTGCGTGCTCCCAGGCCGAGCGGCGGTCGGTGCGGCGGAGCTTGCAGTCGTCGCCGATCTTCATGGCCAGCTTGACCTTGTGGCCGTCGCTGTCGTCGTAGGGCAGGTACGAGGCGATGTCGTAGAGCGGAGCGAGGCGGATCTGAGTTCCCGCCAGCAGCAGGCCGTAGTTCTTGGCGTGAGCATCGGTTCCGACGATCAACCAGTTGAACGCCAGCGCGTCGGCGAAACGCCACACATCGGTCTCGGCATCCGACCCAGGAATGGATGTCCTGATCAGCTCGGCGATCTGGGCAGAAGTCGGGCCTCCGTCGGACTGGTACTTACGAGCGGGCGGGACTGACCGCGCCTGGCACAGATCTTCCTGATGAACACGAACGAGGTTGCCATCGCGTGTTGCGCGATCGAAGCGCTCAACAACGATCGCCGTCTCGTCCTCGAAGGCTTCGATCTTCGTGGCCGCGGCCGGGAGACCGAGCGCCCTGGCCGCGGACAAACAGATGTGCTCGTTGAGATGTTGGGCCTCGAAGCCCGCCACCGCAGGCTTGAGAATATGGGTCGTCGGCAACGAGCCCGTGGGGACCCCCCAACTTCCGTCTGCGTAGTGCAGAGCCGTCTTGGCTTGGGCACCGCCGAGGCTAAACTGGCCGGTTAACCCGGGTCCCAGCCAGCTCGTCGAGTCGGCTCGGAGGGTCCGGAGGCGCGTGGCCACCTCTGCCTCGTTGAGCCACGAAACACCACCGGGTCGGGTGAGCAGATCATCGAGCTCATCGGGACGACAGAACTGGACTGCGCCTGCGCAGTCATGGCCTATCTGGGTCCTCAGCAACGGATACGGCGAGGCAACGGACACGCCGAAGTCGCGGCCCCATCGGCTCAACACATCCGCGTTGTCGGGCAACAGGCCCCACAACCATGGCGTAACGCGGGCATCGCCGTGGCTGTTGCTGCTGGGCGGCATCGAGACCGACAGCAGGGTCGCGTTCGGGTCGGTGCAGTACGTGTCGTCGAAGTGGAGTCGCAGCGCGCCGCTGCCGAGGCGCTCCACCTCGCCGATCGGTCGACCTTCGAGAATGACAGTCACGACGTCGGCCGCCATCAGGTGTCTTCTCCGAGGATCTGACCGAGATTGATGCCGGAAGCACTTGTGGTAGGCGACGGGACGAAGGTGATGGCGAGATCGAGCGCGTTCAACACCAACAGCGCTCGGCCTAGCTCGGCTGTGCGCTTGCCGGTCTCGAGTTCGGACAACCAGGGTCGACCTACTCCCGCTTTGGCCGCCAGCTCCGTCTGCGACAGCCCCTGAGTCTTGCGCGCGCGACGGACGGCGGACCCGAACGCCCGCGTTGTCTGGATTGGCCGCATGGGGACCTCCTGGCTTCGTGTCCGTGAACGGCGACAAGAGAATATTGTCGCCGTTCGGGGACACCGTATCGCTGTCGCCGTTCGACAACAACATTCTTCTGTAGCTGAACGGCGACAACCTGCCCTCGCCTCACGCCATCCGCCGTGGTCACGAGGTGGTCACATGAGATCCGCGACAAGTGGTTAGCGATCACCCGAAAGTTCCTACTCACGGTGGTCGTCTACACCGCCGCCCCGGACAGCGCGGCCGAGGAGCAGCTCGGACTCCTCGCCAGCTGGCACCGGGCTGCCGTACCGCGAACCAGCTGACGCCGGGGACACCTCGACGAAGCCGGTCACCCCGATTCGTCCGACCCGGTGCCGTTCGGTCGTTCGCCGTAGTCCCGAAACGGGCGGTCCCGCTCCCGCACGGCTTCACGGAAGCCGACATCACTCGATCGCGCCACGAAGTCCATGCCCTCCTGACTGTGGCGGGCGACCCCATCGAAGATGGTCCCGAGACGCCGGGAAGCGGGCGGGTCGAACTGATGGTCGGCAACCGCGTTGAGTGCCATCGTGATCATTTCGAGCTGGTTCGAGGGGACCTGCGCCACCCGTTGGGCGAGGTCCATGGCGTGGGTCGCCAGGTCGACGTCGGGCACAACGTCGAGGATCGCCCCCATGGCGAGGGCCTCGGCGGCCGAGAACTCGTCGCCGGTGAGCATGTAACGCCGGGCGTTCTGTAGACCCATGCGAGCGACCCAGTTCCATGGCGCCTCGGGCACTCCCCAGACGCGGGACGGGGGGTAGCCGAACCGCGCCGATTCGGCAGCGACGATCATGTGGGCGTTGAACACCACGTTCGTGCCGCCGGCGATGCACCAGCCCTGCACCGCGGCGATCGTCGGCTTGGTCGAATCGTGCAGCTTCGCCCAGGTCTCCGCGTAGGGGCCGATCAGATGGAGGTCGGCGGGCGTGTCCCAGACCCTCGTCGCACCGGCGTGGTCCTCGGCCTGCCGTGCGGTCGACCAGTCCAACCCGTACCCGGCGCAGAACGCCGGACCCTCTGCGTCGAGCAGGATGACCCGGACCGTCCGGTCGCGCTGGGCCGCATCGATGGCGGCACCGAGCTCGTCGCGGAAGGCCGGGGTGATCGTGTTGTAGTCGTCAGGTCGACACAGGGTGAGACGACGGACCGCACCGTGATCGGATTCTCGAACAGCTTGGCTCATCTCCGTCTTCTACCAAGGGGGTGCGTTGACAGTCAATCTTGACTGTCAA
>JBKDZN010000106.1:0-11454 GCA_047971245.1 Acidimicrobiales bacterium | reverse complement strand
GGGTTGATCGGGGTCGACTGGTCGGCCCTGTGGTCGGGACCACGCCGGCTGGCCGCCGGCGGTTTCACCGTGGGGGAACAGGTGGCGGTGGGTTCGGCCGCGGCCGCCGGCCTGGCGGTGGTGGCCACCGCCGCCCTGGCCTCGCTGGACACCGACGAACCCCGATATCTCGACCCCGAGCGTCGGGTGCGGGGCAACACCGCGGTGACGACCATTACCCTGGCCACCTTCGGGGTCTACTTCTGCCTGCCCGAGACCGACACCATCGCGGTGTTGGTCGGCCCGGTGCTGGTGGGGGCGGTCATGACCCTCGGCCTCTTCTTCGCCCCGCCGGGCTCGACCGCCATCGTGCTGTGGGGCGCCGCGGTCGCCTGGATCGTCATCGTCGGCGGCCAGGGCCGCCCCGCGTCCATGGTCGGCGCGGCCGGGTGTGTGGTCCTGGTCGTCCCGGGGCTGGTGGTCGCCACCGATGTGCTCCGCCGTCCGGCCACGTGGGTGGGTGCGGTCCTGACCGTCGCCGGGTGTTCCCGGGTGGCCGGTATCCAGACGTCGGTCGTGATTGCCACGGGCGTGACCGTCCTGGTCTGGGGCCTGTACGGGTTCTTCATGGTCCCGGTGTTCCGGTCGGTGGCGGCCGAGAAGGAGTTCGGTTCCGGCCTCGATTCACGGGGCCGGAACGGGCCGGGTTCACGGGGCCGGAACGGCCCGGCGGGGAGCGCCTGGGGCCGGTGACCACGGCGGTCGCCGGCCAACCGCAACGACTGGTCTGTCAAGGGGGGAACCGACCATGGACACGAGAACCGATGGGGATGGCACCGGCACGGCGGCCGCGCCATCCCGCCCGGCGAACGGGCCGGGCCGGGCGGCCCAGCGAGCCATCGATTGCACGATCATGCGGGGGGGTACGTCGAAGAGCGTGTTCTTCATGGCCGGTGACCTCCCGCCGGGCCGGCACCGGCGCGACGAGGTCTTGCTCCGGGCCATGGGTTCGCCCGACACCCGGCAGATCGACGGCCTGGGTGGTGCGACCACGGTGACCAGCAAGGTGGCCATCATCAGCCCGTCACCGGAATCGGGGATCGACGTGGCCTACGGCTTCGCCCAGGTGGAGATCGCCGAGGCACGGGTCGACACCACACCGACCTGTGGCAACACCCTCAGCGCCGTGGGCCCGTACGCCATCGAACGGGGTCTGGTGGCGGCGACGGCACCGGTGACGACGGTGACCATCCGGGACCTCAACACCGGGGCCGTCATCGAGTCCCGGGTTCCCACCCCCGATCGGGTGGTGACCTACGAGGGCGATCACGGGGTCGACGGTGTCCCGGGCACGGCGGCTCCGGTCGAACTGCTGTTCCGTGACGTCTGCGGCTCGGTGACGGGATCGGTGTTCCCCACCGGGTGCCGCTCGGAGTCTCTGGACGGCATCGAGGTGACCTGTATCGACGTGGCCATGCCCATGGTCCTGGTGGCCGCCCGATCGCTCGGCCTCACCGGCTACGAACCCCCCGCCGGGATCGACGCCATGATGGCCCTGTCCAGCCGGATCGAGGCCCTCCGCCTCGAAGCCGGTAAGCGTATGGGTCTGGGTGATGTCAGCCGGTCGGTGGTGCCGAAGGTCGGCCTGCTGGCGCCGCCCCGTCACCACGGTCATCTCAGCTCCCGCTACCTGACACCGTGGCGGTGCCATGTCAGCCATGCGGTTTCGGGCGCGATCGCGGTGTGCACTGCGGCGGCGGCCACCGGCACAGTGGCCGCCACCGAGGCCCGGCCCGACCACCGCTTCCCCCACCACGCCGTCCTCGAACATCCGAGCGGGAGCATCGGGGTCCGCCTCGACATCCGGTCCGGGCCTGGGGCCGGACCGGGCCACGGCGAGCTGGTGGTCCGGTCGGCGGGGATCGAGCGAACGGCGCGGACCCTGATGACCGGTCAGGTGATGGTGCCCTGGTCGGTCTGGCCTCCTGGTACCTGAGCCCCGGTGAGTTCGTCGGCGAACGCGGCTGTGAGTTGGTCGGCCAGGCCCGACATGGTGACGGTGGTCAGGCGACCGGCGTCCCGGTGGACGGCGGCCGCCCGGCTGATCCGTTCCAGCGCGGCCAGGGCGATGTCCGGACGGGCCCGGAGGTTGTGGGGATGGAACCACAGGTGGAACAGGGCCCCGTGCTCCACCGCCTGATCCAGCCGCCGTTCCACCTGCCGGAGCCAGATCCTCCAGGTCCGGGGGTGGGAGTCGACGTCGAACAGGACGGTGGCCGGCAGGTTCCACAGGGGTCCCTCCCGGCGCGGCCGGACCAGGGTCCGCTCCGAGGCGCGGAGCCGGTCGACCGCTCGGCGGCCTGCCCCCGCTGCGGCCGGCACGGCCCGTCGACCCCGATAGGCGACGAAACCGTGTGCAACCAGGACATCGGTGTGCCCGACCCGGTTACGGGGGTGGACCAGGGATCGGAGGGTCAGCCCGTGCCGCCGGGCGGCGGCCGCCGCGGCCCGGATCTCGGAGTCGAAGGTGGCCCGGCTGCACCCGGGGTCTCCGGCCACGATGTGGGAGAACCCGTGGGAGGCGATCTCGTGGGGGGCGCCGGCGGACCGGATCAGCTCGATCAGGTCCGGGGCGTACCAGGTGGGGGCGAGGGCGGCCGTCGAACACGGATCGGCGTCGAACCAGTCCCCGCTGAACCAGGGCAGGTCGGGCCGGACGATCTCGGGGTGCTTGATCCCGTCGACGGGGGCGCAGCCGTCCAGCATGAGATGGCCGACGACGGCCCAGGTGGCGGGGATGGCGTACCGGTCGAAGACCGCCAGGGTCCGCCGCAGGTGGACCCGCTCGTCGTCGTAGCGGTAGCGCCGCTCCGGCCGGTGGATCAGGCCCCACGCCATCTCGGTGTCGATCGAGACGACGAACGCCGCCCGCTCCATCGGCACCGAGCCGGCGGGCGGGTCGGTGTCGAACTGCTCGGCATCGTCGGCCTCCACCGCCGTCCCCTCCCGTCGTCACGCCCTACCCCAACCGTAGTCCCACCGATCGGGGTCGATGACCTAGAGTGGCCGGCAGGGCCGTCCGGGAGGGGAGGGGCCATGACCGGACCACCACCGATGCGACGATGCCGGAGCCGGGTGCCGGCCGCGGTGATTGCCGCCGTGCTCCTGTTCGCCGGTTGTGCCGGCCGGCCGGACGCCGGGGCCGACCCGGCGGTGGCCGCCGACGATCCGGCCGTGACCGGGGACGGTGGCGACGGCGCCCCTCCCGCCGCCCCGGCCACCGAGGCCGGGGCCGGCGGCGGCGGTGGGACCCCCGGCCCGGCCATGGGCTCGGACGTCCCCGCCGACGGGGACGGGCCGAGCGTCGAGCTGGTCACGCTCAGCACCGACCCGATGGTGACCGGAGCCCAGTACCCCCGACCGGGGTATGCGGGCGACCCGTGGTCCCAGTGGGGCCAGGGCACCGTCCTCGACGACGGCCGGGTTATCACCGCCATCGGTGACCATCTGGGCGTCGACGGCAACGCCTACCTCTTCGTCCACGACCCCGACGCGGGCACCCTGACCCGATTCGGTGATGTCCTCGGTGCCCTCGACCATCGGGCCGGGAGCTGGGGATACGGCAAGGTCCACAGCCCCATGGTCCGGGGCGACGACGGCTCGGTGTACTTCACCACCTACTACGGCACCCGCCGGGGCCTGGCGTTCGACGACAGCTACCGGGGTGACGTCCTGTTCCGTATCGACCCGGACGACCTGTCGCGCCGAGCCGTGGCCGTACCGGTCCCCGGGCACGGCGTCCCCTCCCTGGCCGCCGGACCGGCCGGCGCCCTGTACGGCGAGGCCGTCGACCCCCTCCTGGGCCCGGACGAATACCCGGCCGGCGGCCTGTTCGTGTTCGATCCCGCGACGGGCCTGACCACGACGATGGTGACCGAGCCGGATCACACCGTCTTCCGGACCATCGCCGTCGGCCTCGACGGGGCGGCCTGGTTCGCCCGGACCGGCGGCGGGATGTACCGCTACGACCCCGTCGAGGGTGAGGCGACGGCCACCGAGGTCGACCTCGGCGCCGAGCTGCGGGCCACGACCGGGCCGACCGCGTCCGGGGTCATCTACGGCGCCACCCAGGACCCACCCCGCCTGTTCGCCTTCGAGCCCTCCTCGGCCTCGGTCCGCTTCTTGGGCGAGGCCGAGGACTATGTGGCCTCGGTTGCCTTGCTGCCCGACGAGTCCGGATTCCTGTACCTGCCGGGCGCCCACGGCGACGCCCACCGGTACGGGGCCCCGTTGGTCGCGGTCGACGGGGCGGACGGTGCCCGCACCACGGTGGTCGAATTGGCCGATCTGGTGGCCGACGAGTGGGGACTTGTGGTGGGCGGCACGTACAGCATCACCGTCGATCCGGACCGGAACGTCGCCCACATCGGACTCAACGCCGGTACCGATCCGGACGATCCGTGGGGCGAGATCATCTTCGTGACGGTCGAGCTGCCGTGAACCTCGGCCGCGGGGTCCCGCAGCCGGCGGCCACCGGGCCGGGCCGGCCTCGACCGATGGCCGAGCTGCCGGTTGCCGTCCGCTCGATTGCCGTCCTGCTGGTTGCCGTCCTGGTGCTGGCCGGATGCGCAGACGGTGGCGGTGACCCGGCGGGCGCGCCCGACCCCACCCGGGTGGCCGACCCGGACCGGGCCGGGGGAACCGCCACGACGGCGCCGCCCGGTCCCGCGGCCGCCCCGGGACCGGGCGAGCTGGTGGACGCCACCGCCGAGTTCGGTCTCGACGACGCCCTGGTCGGTATCCGGGGCCACGCCGCCGCGGTGGCCGACGTGAACGGCGACGGCCGGGACGACCTGTTCGTCGGCACCTTCGCCGACCGTGACCCCGCCGACTACCGGGAGCGTGGGGCGGCCGGCCCCGCCCCGGATCGGCTGCTGCTGGGCTCGGCCGACGGCTTCGTCGTGGACCGGGGCTTCGAGGGCCGGCTCGGCCGCACCGCGGGGGCGACGTTCGCCGACCTCGACAATGACGGCGACCCGGACCTCGTCGTGTCCCGCAACGTCCGTGACGGTGACCGCCAGGACGCCCCCAGTGAGATCTACCGCAACGACGACGGTCGCCTGACCCCGGTTACCGTGCTCGACGCCCGGCGGGGCGGCCGGGACGTGGCCGCGGCCGACCTCGACCGGGACGGCCGGCTCGATCTGGTCCTCGTGGAGGACCGGTGGTCGGGTGGGAGCACGGCCCTGTTCCGCAACGTCGGCGAACTCCGCTTCGAGGAGATGGCCCTCGACGGGTGGCCCGGCGACGTGGCCGGGTTGGGTGTCGGGGTGACCGACCTCGATCTCGACGGCCGGCCCGACCTCGTGATCGGGGGCGACAACCGGTGGTTCCTCGGCGGCGACGGCGGTTTCGTCGAGGGCGGGCCGCCCCTGGCCTGGCCGCGCCGGGGAGACGAGGACGATCCGGCGCTGGTTACCGTGGCCGATCTCGACGGGGACGCGGCCACCCCGGCCGCGGTGATCGTGGGTCAGCACTTCAACTCGGTGATCGACACCGGGAACGGGGAACCGTTCCGGATCTACCAGCCGGTGGTGGGGACCGACGGTGCGGTCGGCCTCCCGGAGGTCACCGACGCCGCCGGGATCCCGGCGCTGACCACCAAGTCACCCCGGGTGATCGCCATCGACCTGACCGGCGACGGTCGCCCCGAGCTGGTGACGACCGCGTCGACGGGGGACGTCGGTGAACGCCGGCCGGTGGTGCTGACGGCCGGCGAGCCGGTGAACGGGGTGCCCCGCTACACCGCCCCCGACGGCGGACCCGGCGGCGACCACTACTGGATCGAGGCCGTGGTGGTCGACGCCAACGGCGACGGCCGTCCCGACGTGTTCTTCGTGGAGTGGGAGCCCTCGGAGCCGTCCCGGCTGTTCCTGAATCTCCCTACCGGTCCGTAGGAGTGGGGTAGGCGGGCAGGGAGCGGAACCAGGCCACGGTGTCGGCGATGCCGCGGCCCACACCCACCGGTTCGATGTCGGGGAACAGCGACCGCAGCCGGGTCGGGTCCGCCTTGGAATGGCGGATATCCCCGGCCCGGGGGTCCACCATCTCGACCTCGAGTTCGGTGCCGACCTCGGCTGCGATGAGATCGATGATCTCGAGCAGGGGGATCTGGGTGCCGAACGCCAGGTTGACCGGACCGTCGAAGGTGACCCGACGCTCGACCGCCTCGGCGATCGTGGCGCACACCGTGCCCACATAGGTGAAGTCCCGGCTCTGTTTCCCGTCGCCGTGGATCACCAGGGGCCGACCCCGCAGGGCCCGGTCGACGAATGAGGGGACCACGGCGGCATAGACATGGCCCGCGGTCTGGAGGGGACCGAACACGTTGAAGAACCGGAAGGCCAGGACGCCCATCCCGTAGGTCCGCTGATGGGCCAACGTGTAGGCCTCGGCGGCCAGTTTCGAGGCGCCGTACGGGCTCTTGGGCGCGGCGGGCAGCCCCTCGTGTTTAGCCGGGGCGTCATTGTCGCCGTACACCGACGACGAGGAGGCCAGCACCACCTGCGGGCTGCCGGCGGCCCGGGCCGCCTCCAGCACCAGCATGGTCCCCGTGGCGTTCACCCCGTGGGAGGTGATCGGGTCGGCGACCGATCGGGGGACCGAGCCGAGGGCGGCCAGGTGCACGACGACCGATCCCGGCCGCACGGCCCGGGCCAGGGCGTCGGTGTCGAGGATCGACGCCTCGACCAGCTCCACGGCCAACCCGTCCAGGTTGGAGCGATGCCCGGTGGAGAGGTCGTCGATGACCACGATCCGCTCGTGGCCCCGCTCGAGCAGGGTCCGGCACAGATTGGCTCCGATGAAGCCGGCGCCGCCGGTGACGACGACCGGGGTCGACGCCGCCATCACCGGGTCCGGGGCGGCGGGGACACGGCGGGTGGCCGGGGACGGTTCCGGGGTTCGGGCATCAGGCGACCTCCTCGGTCAGGATCCGTTGTAGCCGCTCGATGACCCGATTCTGGTCGGTCGGGGTGAGATCCGACCCGCTGGGCAGGCACAGACCCCGGAGGAAGAGGCGGTCGGCCACCGATCCGCCCAGCCGTTCGGCCTGGCGGAAGACCGGTTGGCGGTGCATCGGTTTGAACACCCGCCGGGCCTCGATCCCGTCGCCGCCGAGCAACCGGCAGACCCGGGCCGGGTCGACCCCGGGCGGGAGCAGGGCCACCGACAGCCAACCGTTGGGCCGTTCGGTGACCCCCCGAGGGAGCCATTGGAGTTCGGGGAACTCGGCCCGGTAGCGGGCTCCGATCGCGCGGCGCCGGGCGATCCGCCCGTCGAGCCCGGCCAGTTGGGCCCGGCCCACGGCGGCCAGCAGGTTGGACAGCCGGTAGTTCCAGCCGACCTCCGGATGCTCGAAGTGGGGGAGCGGGGCCCGGGCCTGGGTGGCCAGGAACCGGGCCCGGTCGATCAGATCGACCGGGCCGACCAGGGCCCCGCCACCGCTGGTGGTGATGATCTTGTTCCCGTTGAACGAGAACACGCCGACATCGGCCAGGGTGCCGGCCGGGCGTCCCCCGCTCCAGGAGCCCAGGCTCTCGGCCGCGTCCTCGACCAGGGGGATGTCGTGGCCGGCACAGACCGCCCGAAGCCGGTCGTAGCGCGGGCAGACACCGTAGAGGTCGACGGCGACGACCGCGGCCGGCCGCCGCTCGGCCGCCGCTCGCCGCTCGACGAAGCCGGCCACCAGGTCCGGGTCGAGCCCCCAGGTGCCGGGTTCGGCGTCGCACAGGACGGGCACGGCACCGGCATGGACCACCGCGAACGCGCTGGCGGCAAAGGTGGCCGTCGCCACCACCACCTCGTCGCCGGGGCCCACCCCCACAACCCGCAACGCCAGTTCGAGGGCGGCGCTCCCGCTCACCACCGCCAGGCAGGCCGGCGCCGCGACCCGGGCGGCCAGTTCGGCCTCGAAGGCGTCCACCTCCGGGCCCAGCGGGGCGATCCAACCACTGTCGAACGCCCGGAGCACGGCAGCCCGTTCGGCCTCACCCACGTCCGGGGGTGACAGGAGGATCGTGTCGTCCGACCGGCCCGGTGGCGCCGCCCGGTCCTCGGCCACCGGAGACCCGGCCGCCGGGGCCTCGGCCATCGGGACCTCGTCGTCCCGCCCCCCGTCGGCGGAAGCACCGTCGGCGAGCGCACCGTCGAAGAGAGCACCGTCGGCGAGAACACTGTCGACCGGCGGCCCGACCACCGGGATCTCGTCGAGCGAGGCGACCTCGACGACCCCCGGTGGTGTGGCCATGCCCTGGTGGAGCGACCCCGGCCGCCGGACCCGGATCGCCCGCCAACCCCGGCGGAGGGGGGTGACGAAGTCCTTGCCCGGATGGTCACCCACATAGCAGCACCGGTTCGCCTCGACCCCCAGGAGGCGTTCGACCCGTTCGTAGCCGGCGGGATGCGGCTTCGACCGTCCGGGGCCGAGATCGCCCGTGGCCACCACCAGCACGGTCCCGTCCCCGAGGCCGAGGGCGTCGATCTTGGCCCGCTGTGACCGCACCGGTCCGTCGGTGATGACCGCCACCGGCCGCGAACCGAGACGGGCCAGGAACCGGGCGGCATCGGGGCACAGCTCCAGCTGGGGCCGGTGGTCCCGGTAGACGGTGACCAGTTCGGCGATCAGGTCCGGATCGGGCTCGTGGCCCCGCGCCGTGAGCACCCGGTCGAAGGCGTCGCCCCTGACCCCGGCCTGGAACCCCCGCCACAGGTCGGCGGCGACCCCACTCCAGCCCCGGGTGGTGTGCAGGTGGCGGCCGACGGCGGCGAACCCGGAGCGGACATAGTCCCGTTCGAGGACCAGGGTGTCGTCGAGGTCGACGACGACGACCGCCGTCGGGTCGAGCCCGGCCGGTGTCGCTCCCGGTGACGGGCTCCGCGGTGACCATCGGGCCATCATGACGACGGGCCGACGGCCGACGCCCCGAACCGGTGGTGGCAGGCCGGGTCGGCGTCCAGAAACACGGCGGCGTCGTAGCGGAGCATCGTCACCCCCGGCCGCCACCGGAACCAGGCCTCGTCCACCGGCCGTCCCGTGGTCTCGGCCACGAGCACGGCGGTCAGCCGGGCCCCGGCGGCATGGCTCAGTGGGTAGCCGCCGCCGAAACGGGGGTTGGCCTCGATGAACCGGTGACCGTCCTCGGCGTCGATGGCCTGCACGGTGACGGGGCCGCAGGCCCCCGGCAGTGCCTCGACCAGGGCGGTCGTGGAACGGACCAGGTCGGGGCGGTCCACCGTGACCCCGTTGGCGACCTCACCGGCCCGGACCGACAGCCGTCGACGGGGAACGACCACCCGGCAGGCCCCACCCGCCCCGACCCAGCAGTCGAGGGTGACCTCCTCGCCCTCGACGCGCTCCTCGATCACCCCCTCGCCGTAGCGGGCCACGGCGAGATCGACCTCGGCCGGCGAGAAGACCGGGTGGGCGCCCACCGATGAGCTGCCCCAACGGGGCTTGAAGAACAGGGGCCAGGCGTCGGCTCCCAACCCCTCCAGGTCGGACCGCTCATGGCCGTCGGGGACCGGGAACCCCGCGGCCGCCATCCACGACCGGCTCCGGTGCTTGTCGGCGGTGATGGCCACCGTCTCCGGGCTCGACACCACCGCCGTCGCCCCTGCGGCGGCCAACAACGATCGGCCGGCCGCCACCACCCCCAACTCGGGGTCGATGGTGGGCACGACGGCGGTCACCTGGTGGCGGACCACCAGGTCCACCAGGCAGTCGAGATAGTCGGGATGGTCGACCGGGGGCACCAGTTCGAACCGGTCGGCCAGATGGCCCGCTGCGCTCAGGGGCGACCGGTCGACGGCCAGGACCTCGACCGTGACCCCGGCGCACCGACCCCCGGCGCGCAACAGCTCGACGAGCGCACCCCGGCGGCCCGCCGAGGTGACCAGCACGGTGCAACGATCCGCGGTCACGGTCGGCCGGCACCGGTGAACTCGGCGACGGTCAGCGACCCCTCGGCCTCCACCCCGTCCCGGGCCACGACCCGGCGGGCGGTGGCGGCCAGGATGCGGAGGTCGAGGCGGAGACTCCGATCGTCGACGTAGGCGACATCGAGGGCGAAGCGTTCCTCCCAGGCGAGGCGGTTGCGTCCCCCCACCTGCGCCAGCCCGGTGATCCCCGGATCGACGTCGAGCCGGCGGGCCTGCTCAGGGGTGTAGCGCTCGAGGTAGCGAACCGGCAGCGGCCGCGGACCGACCAGGCTCATCTCGCCCCGGATCACGTTCCACAGGGTCGGCAGCTCGTCGAGGCTGGTCGCGCGGAGGTGCCGCCCGAGCCGGGTGACCCGGGCGTCGTCGGTGGCCGGATCGTCCGAGCCCGGGGTCATGGTCCGGAACTTGCACAGCTCGAACGGTCTCCCGCCGCGGCCGCTCCGCCACTGGCGGAACATGACCGGGGGCCCGTCGACGACGCGGATCAGGGCCGCGCACGCGGCGACCAGAGGGGCGGCGACGATCAGGCCGACACCGGCCACCACCAGATCGACACCCCGCTTCGTTCTCGAACGCCGAGGACGAGACGGGCCGAGCCCCTCCCTCGGCATTCCCCCCACGAGGGTGACATTAGCAGCATGGTCCCGGATGGCTCCACAGGATGATGAGGTGGTCAGGATCTGCCATCATCGACATTGACACGACGCCGACTCGACACCGAATGGGATGAGCGGCCCGGTCCGGGGGGATACCGGTGAAGATCGTCCACGTCACGACGGTGGCCAGCAGCCACCGCTACCTCCTGCTTCCCCAGCTGACGGCGCTGCGGGAGGCCGGCCATGAGGTGGTGGCGGTGAGCGCTCCGGGTCCCGACACCGCGGCGTTGACGGCCGCCGGCATCCGCTTCGTCCCCCTCGCCGGCTCGACCCGGGGTGCCGACCCGGTGGCCGACCTGCGGGCGGTGCGGGCCTTCGCCGCCGTCGTGCGCGCCGAACGACCCGATCTGGTCCACACCCACAACCCGAAACCGGGGGTGTACGGCCGGGTGGTGGCCCGGCTCCTCGGGGTGCCCCGGGTGGTCAACACCGTGCACGGCCTCTACGCCACACCCACCGATCCGGTCACCCGGCGGGCGGTCGTGTACGGCCTGGAGGCGGTGGCATCACGCTGCTCCCACCTGGAGCTGGTGCAGAACGCCGAGGACCTGGCCTTGATGGACCGGACACTGCTGGCCCCCCGGGGCCGGACCCGGCTGCTCGGCAACGGCATCGACGTCGACCGGTTCCGGCCCCGCAACGACCCGACCGCCCGCCGCCGGGTCCGGGCCGAGTTCGGCCTGCCCGTCGACGCCACCGTGGTGGTCACGGTGGGCCGGTTGGTGGCCGAGAAGGGGATCGGGGAGCTGCTGGCCGCCTCAGCCCGGGTCGGGGCCGAGCATCACCTGCTGGTCGTCGGTCCCGACGATCCGGCCAAGGG
>JBKDZN010000105.1:0-20815 GCA_047971245.1 Acidimicrobiales bacterium | reverse complement strand
ACGCCGACGCCGGCTCCGGACCCGGCACCGGAGCCGGGAGGAGGGCGTCGACCGCGGCGATGCGGTGACGGTCGATCTCCGCCCGGTCGAGGGCCACCGCGGCCGCCAGCCTGGCGGCGGTGAGGGCGATGTGGAGATCGACCACGGCCTTGTGCCGCTCCCGGATCCTGGCGATCAGGCCGAGGATCCGGGTCATCAGTTCCGGGAGGCCGGCATTGAGGGTGGCGACGTCGGCCGTCACCCCGGCGTAGGCGGCCAGCACGGCGTCGATCTCCGCTTCGACCCGGGGAGCGTCCCGCTCGACCCGCTCGGCCTGCTGCCGGGCGGTCTGCAACCTCAGCTCGAGGGCGGCCAGCTCGACCCGGGCGTCGGCCAGGTGGCTCCCGACCGCTTCGGCGCCGGCCACCACCGAGCGGAGCAGGCGGACGTCGCGGGTGGACGACACGGTGAGCTGCTGGGCCCCGATCGAGGCCACGGTGGCTCCCTGCCCGCGACCGGAGCGGTGTCGGGCCACGTCCGCGGTGACCTCGGCCAGGCCCCGGTCCACCTCGGCCAGGGCCGCGCCGGCCGAGGCCAGGGTGTCGCCGAGACGACCGACCGACGCCTCGATGGCGGCGCCGTCCCCCAGGGCCAGGCCGCGGATCGAGTCCAGCACGGTGTCCAGCCGGGACCGTTTGTCGGCCAGCTCGGCCCTCAGCTCGGCGGTCAGGGCGACCAGGTCACCGGGGTCGGAGGCGCCGAAGTCCCGGATCCGCCGGCGGACCTCGGCCCGCGGGTCGTCTTGGGCGAGATCGGGCCGGGCCGGCCCGCCGACCGTCCGGGCGACCAGCACCGCCGCGGCCAACAGGGTCGACCGTCGCCACCGTCCCGCGACGTCGGGGGCCAGGTCACGCCATTCACGGTCGAGCCCGTCGAGGGCGGCCCGCGCGGCCGCCACCGCCGTGGCGTGACCATCGACGGCCCGGGTCCAGGCCACAACCCGGCTCGTGGCGTCGAGCGATGGGCTGAGCGCGGCCGCGACCGGTCCCGCCCGCTCGAGCCGCCGCCGGGTCGCGGTCCGATCGGGGCGGACGATCGGCGCCCCGGGGACGCCGACGGTGTCGAGGGGACCGAGGGCGGCCACCCACCCCTCGTCGTCGACGGCGGTGGCGGCCGCGGTGAGCTCCAGGGACCGGGCCAGGGTGGCGGCCTCACCGGTGCGGTGCACGGTGACCGCCCGGTGGAGGGCCGAGCCGACATCGGCCAGGGCGGCGGGTTCGGCTCCGGCCAGGGCGGTCAGCTCGGCATCGGCCCGCGCGTCGGCCGCCACCTCCGGCTGGATGGTGCGCAACGGCGCGGTGGCGCGGCTCAGCTCCCGGGCCAGGGTGTCCAGGCCGATCTGGACCTGTCGGGCCAGCTCGATCCCCCACACCCAGCGCTCGACGGTGACCACGCTCCGGGTGGGGATGGTGTACACGGCCCGGGCGACCACGATCCCGGTGATCGCATTGGGCACATAGCGAATCCGGACGTGGTCGTCGTCGACCCGGATGATCGTCCCGGTCAAGGTGCTGCCGAGGCCGAACGTGGTCCGGCGGGGCGGTTTCCCGTCCTCGTGGATCTCGTAGACGGAGCCCGGTTCGAGCCCGATGGCCAGATCGGTGCCGGGTGGGAACCGGGCCAACAGGTTCCGGGAGTACAGCACCCGCTGCCGGATCCGTTCCTGTTCCAGCTTGTCCCGCAGGGCCTCGTTGGCAGCCACCCGCAGCTCGGCGTCGGCCAGCTGGGCGCTGAGCACCCGCCATCGCCCCCACCGCTCGGCGACCTCGGCCACCGCCCGATCCAGGGCCGAGCGGTCGGGCTGCCGGTGCAACTCGGCCAGGGCCAGGGCCAGGGGGGCCGACGGGGCGAGAACCACGACGGGACCGCCGGCCCGGCCCGGTCCACCGGCCGCCACCGACGGGAGTGGGATCGGGCCCCGGTCCCGGGGAGGGGCCAGGGCGGGGTCGAGGCCGGCTCCGATCCAGGACCCCACGGACGGGAACGGGTCGCCGGGGGGCACCGACCCGTGGGTGGTCCCCGCCGCGGTCAGGGCATCGACGGCGGCGTCGAGCGTGGCCGGCCCGACCGGGTGCGGCCAGGTCTCGACGAACCGGTCGACCGCCCGGTCGGTGGCGGCATCGGCCCGGGCCACCCGATCGGGAAGGGTTCGGAGGATCTCCTCGGCCTGATCCCGCAGGCTCGACAGATTGACCCGTTCCGGGCCCCCGGCCTGCCGGCAGGCCTCGACCCACGCCGCGAACCCGGTCTCCCCGGTCAGCTCGGTGGTCATCGACCGGCGCACTGCGTCCAGCCGGGCCAGGGTCAGGTTGGCCCGGCACGCCCGATATCGGCGGACGGTCTCCTCGGCGTCGGCCAAGGCCGCGGTGACGACGTCGACGTCGTCGGCGGCGAGCCGGGCGGCGGTGCGGTACTCGTCGACCCGCGCCTCCAACCGGGCGAGCTCCCCCCGGAGCTCGCCGGTGGTCCAGGCCAGTTCGGTGTCGAGCCGGTCGGGGGCGGCCGCCCGGTCCAGAGCCCCGGTGTCGGCAACCAACCGGTCGCCCAGGGCCCCGGCCTCGTCCAACGCCACCTCGACCTTGACGGCCCCCTCCCGGGCATCGGCGACCAGCCGGGCGGTGGCGGCGAACGCCTGGCGGACCCGATCCCGCTTCCGTCGCACCGCGTCCAGCCGCTGGGTGGCTTGCTGATGGCGTCGCCGGGCCAGGATCGCCTCGGCGTGGAGCCGCTGGGTCTCGCCATCGAGGGTGGCCAGTTCCCGCTCGGCCACGTCCAGGGCGGCCAGGTAGGTGGACCGCAGTTCCCGGCGCTCCCGGGCCCGGGCCAGGGCCAGCTGCCACAGCACGTTCGACTGGGCCCGGTTGGTGGCCTGGTCCCACTCCGGGGTGTCGGTGAACGGGTTGCGACCGGTCACAGCGCTCGCGTCGATCCGCTCCTGCACAGTGGCCGCCAGGTCGGGGTCGGCCACCGCCCCGTCGGCCAGGTTGTCCATCACATCGAGCACCAGCAGGCGTCGTTCCTCCTCCAGGCGTCGGGCCTCGGCCCGACGGGCGATCTCCGCGGCTTCGGCCCGGCGGAGGCGGGCGGCGGCCAACCGCCGCTGCCGTTCCCGTTCCCGCTTGCTGCGGTCGTCACCGAACCAGCTCCAGATCTCATCCGCGATGGCCTCGGCCAGGGCTTCAACCGCCCGGCCGAAGTCCTCGAACGCCTGGGCCACGACCCGGCCGATCTCGGCCAGATCCTCCAGAGCGGCGACGATGGCCTCCCCCACCTCCTCGATGACCGCCACCACCGCCTCGACCGCGGCGGCCACCGCGGCGGCAATGTCGGCGAAGAAGTTGAGCAGTGACACCGCCGCGTCCTCCACCGCGGTCAGCGCCCGCCGGCCGATCTCCTCGAAGTCGAGGTCGACGTCGACGTCGATCGAGAACGACAGGGGATGACCCCACAGCACCAGGGAGGCGTCGAGCGAACCGCCGGCCCCCCGGGCGTTGACCTCGAACCCGGCCCGGACGTGGAGTGCGATGTCGACCAGGTCGACATCGGGCAGGATCGACACGTCGGTACCGAGCAGCCGGTCGAGCAGGTCGTCCGGGTTGATGGTGATCGACGCCGACAGGCTGCCCTCGACCGCCACCCGGGACTCGGCCCCGTCGTTGTCGAACACCAGGGTCAGGTCGGTGCTCCAATCGAGGACACCGGTGGACAACTCCTCGCGCAGGGTGATGGACAACCCGGCGTCGTCGAAGGTGGCGTCCACCGACCTGGTCAGGACGTTGAACAGGGTGATCTCGGCGCTCATGGTGCCGGACGGCCGGGCGCCCAGGTCGAGCACCACGAATGGGCCACCCAGGTCGGCGAACCCGGTGGCCCACGCGGGCACGGGTCCCGGCGTCGAGCGGGCCCCGATCGCCAGGACGGAGCCCACGGTGAAGGGTTCCATGCTGCCGGCCAGGTGCCGCTGCTCGAGGTCGAGCACACAGGCGGCGTCGAGGCCGAACAGGTTGACCCGGGCGTGGCCCGTCAACCCCCGCCGGTACCGGCGGATCCCGGTCAGCCAGGCGAACTCGAAGTCGTCGGCCGCATAGTCGAGGGCAACCGACCGGATGCCGGACCGGCCGAGCGGACCGGGCAGGGCGGGGGCCGCCGAACCGAGGAAGCCGTGGAGCAGTTCCTGCAGGGTGAGCGATTCCCCGGCGAAGTGGACCGCGGTCCGCCGCGGGTCGGCGGCGTCCCAGATGACGTCGACGTCGAGGTGGGACCGGCCGGCTGTCATCGCCCCCCGCACGGCCCGGACCCCGGAGCCGACCCACAACTCGAACGCTCCCACCACCAGACCGGGGAGACCGAACGGTTCGGTCCACGGCTCGGCGGTGTCATTGCGCACCGCCCCGAGCAGGGCGATCCCCAGCCGCAGGTCCCGGGACATCAGGTCGACGGCGAGGGCTCCGGCGAAACGGAGGTCGGTGACGGTGTCGCCGATCTCCAGGTGGAGGTCGCACCCCACCGCCACCTCGAACGCGGCGGGAGCGTCGTAGCCGACCAGCAGCCGGCGGATCGACAAGGGCCCGAGGTCGATGACGTCACCGTCGGCGATCAGTTCCTGGCGGAAGCCGAACGACACCTGGCCCGAGCGGTACTCGATGGGGACGTACGTCTCGTCCAGGGCGAACAGATCGCCCAGCGGGGTGAGGTGGACGGGGAGGTGGGTCGCCACGGAAACCCCGTCGTCCGGGCTCCACCGAAGGCGGGCGTCGGTCAACAGGTCGGCGATCCCGGCCGGGACGGGCAGATCGTCCGGGAGATCGATTCCCGACAGCTCGAGCCGGGGCCGCCAGCCCCGGGCCGACCGGGCGAGGCCGAAGCTGATGTCGGTGTCGCCGAGACCGGCCCGCACCACCATGTCGACGTCGTCCCCGTCGACGTCGAGGGTCAGGCTCGACACGGTGGCGTCCAGGGGGACCTGGTCGGTCTCGGGGAGCAGGGCGACCCCATCCAGCTCATCGGCCAGCCGCTCGTTCAGATACCCGATCAGCCCGGCCAGCATCAGCTCGCCGTCGGCGTGAACCTCGAACCGTCCTCCCACGGGGGTGACCCGACCGGTGATCGTCAACCGGATCCCGTTGACGACGGTGACGGCCGCGACCGTCATCGCCTGGTCGACCGAGGAGACGGTGACGACGAGGTCGTCGAGAGCGAGGAGGCGGTCGATCATCCCGGCCAGGTCGGCCAGGGGTCCGGTGCGCCAGTCGTCGGCCGCAGCCAACGAGGCCTCGAAGCCGGCCCGGCCCCCGGTCCGGCCGACGACGGTGGACACGGTGCCCACCCGATCGACGTCGGCGGTGAGGGTGAGGGTGTGGTCGGCGCCGTCCTGCTCGATGACCACCGCGGCCCGGTCGAACCCGACATCGAACCCGTCGGGCCACCAGGGCACCGGGCCGCACAGATCCTCGACCACCGCCTGCAGTGAACGGGCCGGCAGTTCGGCCTGGAGCCTCACCGGCCCGGGCACGGCCATGGTGGCGCCGACGGTGGCCCCGGCAATCGACACCGACCCGGTGAAGGCACTGGTCACCCCGGTGTCGGCCCGGTAGTCGACCACCGCCTCGCACCGGCCGAGGGTCAGATCGGCGGAACCGACGGTGATGGTGAACGGATCGGGTCCGTCAGCCAGCAGGACCCACAGGTTGAGGGAGACACCAGGTCGAACCCCGATGCGGACGGCGTCGACGGGCAGGTCGCTCACCGGCGGCACTCCGGGGAGGAACTCCTCCATGATCCCGCTCAGGCGGAGGGGCCCGGTGGGGACGAGTTCGGCGCTGATGAACCCATCGGGCATGGTGGCCGCCACCGTGAGCGGTTGGCCGAGCACCGTCGTCCGGCCGGTGAGGGTGGCGGTGACCGAGCGGTCGGACCGGGTCGGCCGCCGCACGGTGATTCCGGCGCCGAGCTGCTCGACCCGCAGCCGGCCGTCGAGGACCTCCCAGCCGGCGTCGGGGAGGCGGACGTCCAGGGTGACCGCTTCGACGTCCAGGGTCGCGGTGTCGACGAACACGTCCAGTTCGTCCACGACGATCCGGCCCGGATCGGGCAGGTGGTGGGCCAGGTCGGCCAGGAGGTCGTCGTTGCCGACCAAGGGGGCGAGGTCGGACAGCCCGGTCAGCTCGGGGAACCCGGTGGCGGTGACGGCCACGGTCGACAGCCCGGCCGGGATCTCACCCGTCAGGTGGATCAGCAGATCACCGCAACGCAGATCGCCGGACACCGTGACCCCCGGGGTCGGCCCGGTCCCTCCGGATCGGCCGTGCAACCCGACCGTGGTGTTGGCCAGCGACAGCGGACCGAGGGCCAGGTCGGCGAGTGCGACCACCGACCCACCGGCGTGGTCCGACGGGACGGTGGTCGACACGGTGACGGCGCCGTCGGGCTGAACCGTACCGTGGACGACCAGGCGGGATCCGGCGGGGAATGCGGTGGTGAACCGCCCGAGGCGGACGGTGAGGTCGGCGGGCTCGACCGTGGCCACGAAGGCCACGCCGGCGGCCAGGACCACACCGTGGACCGGGTCTCGATGAGCGGCGTTGGATACGACGAACGCCGGGTCGGCGTAGGTCCACCAGTCGAGTACCGGCCGATCCGCCGCCCCGGCCCGATCGGCCTGACCCACCGGGAACGACGACGAGGCCGTGGGCATGGGAGTGGTGAGCAGATCGGGAAAACTGTGGGCAAACCGCCATCCGGCCGGCAGCCGGAAGCGGGCGACGAAATCGTAGGGGACCGGGCCGGGCCCGGGGTCGGTGGCCGGCCGAACGGTCAGCTCGACGGGCAGATCGGTCCGGCCGAAGGCAGTGGCCGTGCCGGTGATCACTACCATCGGTTCCTCGCCCGGACCGGGAGGGACGATGGTGACCCCCGTGATGCGGGCCGGGCCGCCTCGGCCGCCCCAACCGGGCAGGATCGCGTCATCCAGCGTGATCGCCCCGCCCCGGTCGACCGCCGACGTGAGACGTCGCCGAAGTTCCTCCATGGTCGCCACCCCTTCCCCCCGGTTCGACCCATGGCGGTGGATCGGTGAGCCGACGCTAGCAATCGCCGTGCTCCGCCGCAGGGGGTCATTGTGTGCACCTCGACAACGACGGACGGACCGGTTCGCCTTGGGCTTGGACGTCACAGCCCGGCCCTATGGTCGGGCCATGGTTGCCGCACCCGTCCTGATCCTCGGTCTCATCGCCGCCGCCGGTCTCGGGTTCCTGGCCGGATGGTGGTCGGGTCGCCCGAGTCGGCGCGAGCAGGCGGCCCGGCGGGCCGAGGTCGAACACACCGTCGAACAGGCGATGACCCTGGTCCGGCTGGAGCGGTTGGAGACCGTCAACGCCGCGTTCGACGAGGCCCTCGCGGTCACGAGCTCCAAGCTCGGCGATCAGCTGGCGATCGGCTCGTCCGAGCTCGGCCGTGAGCGCCAGGCGGTGGCGGCCCAGACGGAGATGGTGTCCCGCGAGCTCCGCCACCTCACCGAACTCGTCACCCAGCTCCGGAACGAGCGGGCCAACCAGGCCGGCCAGCTCACCACCCGGCTCGACCACGCCATCGAGGCCACCACCGCCCTGACCCAAACCACCCACCAGCTGCAGCGGGCGCTGGCCTCCCCCGGCGCCCGGGGCCAGTGGGGCGAACGCATGGCCGATGACGTGCTGCGGGCGGCCGGATTCGTGGAGGGGGTCAACTATCACCGGCAGCGGAAGCTGGCCTCGGGCCGGATCCCCGACTACTCCTTTCCCCTCCCCAAGGGCCATGTCGTCCATATGGACGTCAAATTCCCGATCGACAACTACCTCCTCTGGCTCGACACGACGACCAAACCGGCACGGGCCAGGGCCGCCACCGCCTTCCGGCGGGACGTCCGCCGGCGGGTCAAGGAACTCGCCGACCGGGCCTATGTCGACCCCACCACGACCGTCGACTATGTGCTGGCCTTCGTCCCGAACGAGAGCGTGTACGGGTTCCTGCACGAGCACGATCCGAAGCTCCTCGACGACGCACTCGGCCAGAAGGTCGTGCTGTGCTCCCCCACCACCCTGTTCGCGGTGTTGGCCGTGATCCGCCAGGCGGTCGACAGCTTCCTGACCGATCAGCGATCCACCGAGATCCTGGGCACGGTGGGTGCCTTGCGTGAGCAGTGGGACCGGTGGCAGGAGCCGCTCGACAAGATGGAACGGGGCCTCGAATCGGCCCGGCGGGCCCTGGAAGACCTGACCGGCCCCCGGACCCGCCAATTCGAACGGCAGCTGGCCCGATTGGAGGCCGTGCGGGACCGGCGGCTCCGGGAGGACCCGGCCCTCGACGCCGAGGCCGGCGCCGGGCCGCACCCGACACCGGGCTCGGCCGATCCTGACCCTCCGGACCTTCGCCGCGCCGTCTGACCCGGGGCCCGATACGGCCGGGGCGGCTCAGGAGGTGACCACGAAATCGATGCGCCGGTTCAGCGCCTTGTTGGCCACCGAGTCGTTGGGCACCGTCGGCCGGGTCTCGCCCAGGCCGACGGTGGTGAGCCGTTCCGCCGCGATCCCCCGGCTCACGAGGTAGTCCCGCACCGACACGGCTCGCCGCTCGCTGAGCTGCTGATTCTTGTCCTCCGGACCGTCGGAGTCGGTGTGGCCCTGGATCTCCACCGTGACATCGTTGGTGGCCAGATAGGCGACAACCCGATCGAGGACCGCCTGGCCCGGAGGGGTGAGCTGAGCCGAGAGGTAGTTGAACGTGACGGTCTGCAGACCGAGGAGGTCGTTGAGATTCGTGCCCACGGGCGGCGTCGCGGTGGGCGTTCCCGGGCCGGCAGCCCCGCTGGACGGCGCCCCGCTGGACGGTGCCTCAGTGGACGGTGCGGCCGCGGCCGGCGCCTCGGTGGTGGCGGCCGTGTCGGCGACCGTGAGCTCGCTCCGCACCGAACCGACCCCGTCGAGCCCGGCAACGGCCTGCTCCACGGCGGCGGCCGCCCCGGTGGAACCGATGGTGCCCGTGAGCGTGACCTCGTCACCGTCGAGGTTCGCGGTGACACCGTCGGGCAGGACGGCGTCGACCCGGGCCTGAAGATCGGGGTCGACGGTGGCCCCGGCGTCGTCGGATCCACCCGCCGCCGTGTCGCCGACCTCGATCAGGTTGTTGACCGAACCGACCCCGTCGAGACCCAACAGCGCGGCTTCGAGCCGATCGGCCTCGTCGCGGGTGGGCAGGGAACCGGCGAGGGTCACCGCGTCGCCCTCGATCACTGCGGTCACCCCGTCGGGGAGCTGGGCGGCCACCCGTGTCTGGAGGTCGCCGCCGGCCGGGTCGGACCGGGCCGCGGTCGTGACCGACGATGATCGACCGAAGTCGGAGGACGAGCTGGTACCGAACTGACCGAGGGCCAGCGCCAGCAGGGTGACCAGGGCGGCACCGCCGAGGACCCACCACAGGTGCCGGACCCCCTGGCGGTCGTCGGCCTCATCGGTGGCGGCAGCCCCGGCCCGACCGGCGGCCGCCCCGGCAGCGGCGGCGCCCACGCCCGCCCCGGCATCCGACGACGAGCCTGCGGGCTCCCCGTCCACCTCGGTGGCGTCGGTGGCGTCCTCGCCGGCCGAGGCGTCCCCCGCGTCATCGGCCCCGGCAGCCGGTTCGGCACCGCGCTTCCCGGCGGTACCGGTACCGGCCTTGGCGGCATCACCCCCGGCGTCGGCCGCGGCGGCCGCGAGATCGGCGTCGACCTCGTCGGCGGCATCCTCGACGGCATCCTCGGCGTCGGTCATTCCCGCCAGGGCGGCCACCCCCACCGCGGTCCCCGCCACCGCGCTCACGGCCACCGCCGGGCCGGCGCCGGTCCCACCGTCGGACGAACCCTCGGCGGTATCGCCCGTCTCGGCATCGGGCCCATCGGTTGACACGTCGACGGCGGCGGCTTCCAGATCGGCGTCGACCTGGTCGGCCTCGGCCTCCACCGCCTCCTCACCGGCCGGTAGCCCGCTCGACGGCCCGGCCGCCGCGCTCGCCGCCACCGCCGTGGCCGAACCACCGGCCACCAGACCGACGAGCCAGGTGCCGATCGACCCGGCGTCGTCGAGCGCCGTGCGCTCGTCGGTCAGGAGGGTGGCGACCCCGTCGGCGTCCAGCCCGTCGTCGGCCCGGCGGCGGGCCACCACGGCCATCACCAGCGAGGCCAGCCGGGGCAGCAGCATGGCCAGGGCGGGGGCGCCGAGCGAGCCGCCTTCGGCCAGGGCCTCACGGATCGGGCCCCGATCGGGGCCGAACAGGAGATCGAGCACGGCGCGGCCGTAGCGGTCGGTGCCGTCGAGCGCCAGATCGGGGTCGGCCACCAGGGCCGGATCGACCTCGTCGAGCTGGGCCACCACCGCGGCCCGTCCCTCCGGATCGTCGGACCGGTCGGCGAGGGCCCCGAGCAGGGCCGGCGCCGCCACCGCCACACCCGCCTTGGCGTCATCGCCGCTGCCGCCGATCAGCTGGCCGAGGACCGCCCATCCGCTGTTCGTGTCGAGCACATCGGATACTGCTTCGATAATCGACGGCACCTGATCGCTGCCTCTCTTCGCTCCGTCCCATCCACCGCGCCGCCCCCGGGCAAGGGCCGATGCTGACCCCGGTGTCCCCCACCCCCGAACCCCCGGGACCAGGTCATACGCCCGAACTCTGCCCACACCGAGCGACAAGAGCATAGCGGTTGGCCGCGGCCTGGATCGGCGCACCGACCGATGGGCCGGTGACAACCAGCGACCCGCATGAGCATCGTTGACCTGGCCCGCGGGACCTCCTGGCGCCCCCACCCCGCGGCCGCCCTGGGTACAATAACCCGAGCCCGTTCGGGGGAGGGGCGCTCGGCGGCGACGGTCACCGTCGGCCCGAATCCCGCCAGGGGTGACGAGGCCCGCCGGGGGTGACGAGGCCGTACCGGAGGGTTACCCGGAACCCCGGAACTGCTCGATCCGTCGGCGGTCCCGCTTGGTGGGCCGACCGGCACCCCGGTCCCGCACCGCCACCGGTGGGGCCACCGAACGGTCGGGCGGGGGTGGCGACAGGTCCTGATAGCACTCGGCGGCCAGGCGGGCCGACACCCGCTTCTCGATCAGCCGTTCGACGACAACGATCATCGTGCGCGGCCCGTGCCGGGCCGTGACCGTATCGCCCACCGAGACCTTGGTCGACGGCTTCGCGGCCCGGTCGTTGACCAGGACCCGTCCGGCCCCGCAGGCCTCGGTGGCGAGCGTCCGTGACCGGAACAACCGCACCGACCACAACCACGTGTCGACCCGCACCGCCCCACCGGCACCATGGGCGCCGCCCCCGGGCCCGGCGGTCACGGCGCCTCCCGGTCGAGCCGGTTCACCAGGTCGTACACCCGCCGCTTGCTCGTCCCCGTGGCCGTCACCACCTCGGCCACCGCGTCCCGCCGGGTGGCCCCGGCCAGGATGTGGTGGCGGAGGGCGGCGACCAGTTCGTCGTCGGCGACGTCCGGCGCCGACGACGCCGGGGACGGTCCGATCACCACGACGATCTCGCCGCGGACCGGCTCGGCGGTGGCCCGGTCGCGCAGCTCGTCGAGCCGGCCCCGTAGGACCTCCTCGTACCGCTTGGTCAGCTCACGCGCCACTGCGGCCGGCCGCTCCCCACCACAGACCGCGGCCAGGTCGGCCAGGGTCCGGGCGATGCGGTGGGGTGACTCGTAGACCACCACCGTCGACGCTTCCCGGGCCACGCCCCGAAGCCGATCGGCACGGTCCCGTCCCTTGCGGGGCAGGAATCCCTCGAACACGAACCGGTCGGCCGGGAAGCCGCTCAGGGCCAGGGCGGTGGTCACCGCGGCCGGGCCGGGTACGGCCACCACCGGGTGACCGGCATCGGCCACCGCGGCCACCAGGCGCCGCCCGGGATCGGCCACGGTGGGCATGCCGGCGTCGCTCACCAACCCGACCCGGCCGCCGCGGTCGAGCCGCTCGATGATGTCGCCCGTCCGGACCTGCTCGGTGTGCTCGTTGAGCACCAGCAGGTCGGGGCGGTCGATACCGGCCAGTTCGAGCAGCCGGCCGGTGCGGCGGGTGTCTTCACAGGCGATCACGTCGACAGCGGCCAGCACCGAGGCGGCCCGGGGCGAGAGGTCGCCCAGGTTGCCGATCGGTGTACCCACCACCACCAGGGTGCCCGGATCGGGCAGAACCGGGTGGTGAGCGGTCCCGGAATCGTTCACCCGACCCGCACCTCGATCACGTCGCCGATCCGGAGTTCCCAGTCGGCGAAGGCGCCGGCCTCCGCCTCGATCACCGTCCGGGCCCCCCACACCGGGGCGGTGAACCGTCGCCGCCGGAGCCGCAGCATGCGGATGACCCGGTCGTCGCAGTCGAGGAACGCCACGTCGAGGTCGAACCGCATCCCGAAGGAGTGCACCGAGCGGGCCCGGCGGATCACCAGGGCCCCGTCGAGACCGTCCCGGCCGAGCAGCCCCACCCCCCGACCCCAGCGGGTGGTCGGCACCTCCACCGAGGCCAGCACGGCGCCGTCCCGCACCAACCAGCCCAGGCCGGCCTCATCGGCGCGCCGCCAGTCGGCCACGGCGGACCGGACTCGTCGAGTCACCCCCGGCGGGCGCACCACCGCACCTCCGGCGGTCTGGCCGGCCGTTCGACGGGAGCCGCCGGCACCGGCTGGACTAGCTGTCTCGTGTTCGCCACAGGAACCGGGTCACTTGTTGAATCGAAACTCGATGACGTCACCGTCGGCAACCACATAATCTTTGCCTTCCGAGCGGATCGCCCCCAACTCGCGGGCCTTCGCCCAGGATCCGATCTCCAGGAGCCGGTCCCAGCGGATCGTCTCGGCCCGGATGAAGCCCTGCTGGAAGTCGGTGTGGATTCGTCCGGCGCACTCGGGAGCAGTGGATCCTTCCCGGAAGGTCCAGGCCCGACTCTCGGCCTCACCGGTGGTCAGGAACGTCCGCAGACCGAGGGCGTGGTACGCGGCCTGGATGAACCGGGGCAGGGCCCCTTCGCCGAGGTCGTAGGCGTCGAGCATCTCGGCCCGGTCCTCCGGATCGAGCTGGGCCGCCTCAGCCTCGAGCTGGACGCAGGCCGCGAACACCGGGGCCAGATCGCCCAGCTCGGCCACGACCGGCCGGGCGAGTTCGTCCTCGCGCCCGAGTGACGCCTCGTCGACGTTGACCACGGCGAGCACCGGCTTGTTGGTGAGGAGGAACCACGGTCGCAGCAGTTCACGGTGGGCGTCACTGAGTGAGCTCCGGTAGAGGGGTTCGCCCCGCTCCAGGGCCTCGAGTGCCGCCTCGGCCGCCTCCACCTCGTCGAGCAGGGAGCGGTCGCCCTTGGCCGCCTTGCGTCGCTTGTCGAGCTGCTTCTCGACCGTTTCCAGGTCGGCGAAGGTCAGCTCGAGCTCGACGATCCTCAGATGTTCCAGGGGGTCGCTCGGGCCGGGCACGTCGTCGTCCCGGAAGGCCCGGAGGACGTACACGATGGCGTCGACCTCACGGATCCCGGCCAGGAACTTGTTCCCCAGGCCTTCACCTTGGCTGGCGCCTTCCACCAGGCCCCCGATGTCGGTGAACTGGACACTGGCCGGCACCACCTTCTTCGAGGCGCTCATCTCGGCCAGGGCCTCCAAGCGACGGTCGAACACCTTGGCCACCCCGACGTTGGGATCGGTGGTGGCGAACGCGTAGGGCGCGGCCAACGCCCCACCCCCGGTGAGGGCGTTGTACAACGACGACTTGCCGGCGTTGGGCAGACCGACGAACCCGAACCTCTCCATTACCCGAACCTCTCCATCACCCGAACCTCTCCATCACCCGAACGTCTCCCTCACCCGAACTTCGTCCGCGGGCCGGTCCTCTGCATCACCGGTCAGGGTAATGACCCGCGGCGACCGGGCGGCGGAGCGCACCGCCCGGACCGGAGCGGGCCGGCGTCTCGATAGGGTTGGGCAGATGTCGAAGCGCAGGAAGAAGAAGCGGCTGATGGCTCGCCGCAAGAAGGCCAACCACGGGCGTAAGCCCACCGCCGGTCGGAACTAGCGTTCCCACCGTCCCGGCCCGGCGCCACCCGATGACGGATCGGTTGCCCCCGGCGCCGGTGACCGCACCGATCCTGGTGTTCGACGGCGACTGCGGCTTCTGCACCCGGGTCGCCGGCTGGGCCGAGCGGCGACTCCCGCCGGGTCCGATGGTGGTCCCGTGGCAGGTCCTCGACCTCGACCGGTTGGGCCTGGATCGGGAGCAGGTGGAAACGGCCGCCTACTGGATCGACGGGTCCCGCCGGTGGCGGGGACACGAGGCGCTGGCCCGGGCCGCCCTGGCCATGGGCCCACCGTACGCGGTGGTGGGAGCCGTGCTCTGCGTACCCCCCGTCTCGTGGATGGCAGCGATCGGCTACCGGCTGGTGGCCCGGTTCCGGCATCGCCTCCCGGGAGGAACGGCGAACTGCCGGGTCACCGAGCGTCGAACCAGGCCGTGACCGCGGCGGCCAGGGCGGCGATCGAGGCGTCCGCCTGCTGATCGGCAGCGGCGATGCCGGCCGGACCCACCGGGTCGACGGTCTCGATGTACACCTTGAGTTTCGGTTCGGTCCCGCTGGGCCGGACCACGACCCGGGAACCGTCGTCGAGGTCCCACACCACCCCGCTCGTCGGGGGCAGGGGGCCACCGTCCGCCCCCAGGTCGGTCAGGTCGGTCACCCGCCGCCCCGCCAGCACGCCCGGTGGGTGCTCGAGCGCGGCCGTCATCAGCCCGGCCCTACGGGTCATCCCCTCCGGCCCGGAGAACCGCCGGGTGACCGGCTGGGTGCGATACGCCCCGTGCCGGGCGGTGAGGTCGTCGAGCCGGTCCCACAGGGTGCGGCCCGCGGCTCGGGTCTCGGCCACCAGTTCGGCCATGACCAGGGCGGCGCTGATGCCGTCCTTGTCGCGGACCCGGTCACCGACGCAGTATCCGAGGGCCTCCTCGTAGCCCAGCAGGTAGGCAACGTCGGGCTGATCGACGATCGGCCGGGCCACCCACTTGAAACCGGTGAGGGTCCGGATGCTGGCCACGCCGAACTCGGCGGCCACCGCGGTGACGAGCCGGGACGACACCAGTGACGATGCCAGCATCGCCGGCCGGGTCCGGTCGGCCCGGTGGGTGATCACGTGCTCGGCGAGCAGGACACCGACCTGATCCCCGGTCAGGCGGACCCAGTCACCGGCACGGTCGGGCACGGCCACCGCCAACCGGTCGGCGTCGGGGTCGGTGGCCAGGACCAGATCGGCGCCCGTCCCGGCGGCGAGGCCGATCGCGGCGTCGAGGGCGCCGGCCTCCTCCGGGTTGGGGAAGGCCACGGTCGGGACGTCCGGGTCGGGGTCGGCCTGGGCCGCCACCACCGAGGGGGTGGGGAATCCGGCGGCCGCCATGGCGTCGAGCAGGTAACGACCGCCGACACCGTGCATGGGGGTCACCACGCAGCGGACGTCGCGGTGCCCGGTCAGGCAGGCGGCGGTGGCCGCGGCGCGGTGGGCGGCGATCTCGACGGGGCCCAACACCGGAGGCGGCGCTCCCGATCCCGGCGGGGCGACGTCGGCCACCCGGTCGATGGCCGCGGCGATGATCCGGTCGGTCGGTTCGGCCAGTTGGATGCCGTCGGCCAGGTAGAGCTTGTAGCCGTTGTCGGCGGCCGGGTTGTGGCTCGCCGTGATCATGACGCCGGCCTCGGCGGCCCGGTGCAGCACCGCGTGGGCCAGGACCGGGGTGGGTACCGGCCGGTCGAAACGTTCGGCCCGACCCCCGGCCGCGGTCACCACATCGGCCACGTCGGCGGCGAACCGGTCGGAACGGTGGCGGGCGTCGTAGCCGATGACCACCCTGGCCCCCTCCCCCAGCCAGCTCATCAGCCCGGCCGTCGCCTGGCGGACCACGAGCCGGTTCATCCGGGTCGGCCCCGGCCCCATCGGGGCCCGAAGGCCGGCGGTGCCGAACCCGATCCGACCGTCGAACAGGGCGGCCACCCCGGCCGGGTCGTCCCTCCATCGGGCCGCCAGCTCGGCCCGGGTCTCCGGGTCCGGATCCAGAGCCAGCCAGCGTCGGACACGGGCAGCGAGCGGGGCGTCGGTGACGATCCCGCCACCCTAACCCGTGGGCCCGACCCGGGTGGCCCAACCCCCGACCTCGGCGCGGAGCCGACCCGATGGTGTCTGATCGCCTACCCTGGAGCTTCAGCATCACGGGCGTGACGGCGCGCCCCGAATCGGTATCCGAGTGTGAGTGACGACGGTGAGTGACGAATCCAGCCCGGTGATCCGGCCGGCGCCTTGTGGCCCGGCCGATCCCTTCCCGACATGACCGTTCCGGTTGACGCCTCCCCGCCGGGGCCCGAGCTCCGGGCCGTCACCGTCGGCGACCGACCGGGGGCGTGGCGCCGGGCCGGCTTCACCGTGGACGGTGACCGGGTCACCATCGGGCCCCTGGTCATCGAGCTGACCGGCGGGAGCGAACGGGGCCTCACCGGCTGGTCGTTGGCCCCCGCCGCCGGTGTCCCCGACGCGGGCGATACCCCGGACACCATCGACGGGATCACCACCACCATGGTCGACCGCCCGCCGAACCCGACCGGAACGGCCGGCGGGTCCGGTCGGGCCCACCCCAACGGGATCGATGGCATCGACCATCTCGTGGTCCGCACACCCGACCTGGACCGGACGGTGGCCGCCCTTTCGGGCCGTGGGTTCGAGGTACGACGGACCCGCGACGTGCCGGGAACCGAACCGCCCCGGCGACAGGTGTTCGGCTGGCTCGGCCCGATCATCCTCGAACTGGTCGGGGGGGTGGATCCCGAGCCTGATCGCGACCGTCCGGCCTCGCTGTGGGGCCTCGCCCTCACCGCGACCGACATCGACGCCACCGCCAACTATCTCGGCCCCCGACTCACCACCCCGCGTGACGCCGTCCAGCCCGGACGACGGATCGCCGCCTTCGTCACCGACGATCTCGACATCTCGGTGCCCTTGGCCGTCATGACACCACACCGTCGGCCATGATGGGCTGGATCGGGCGCCGGCGCCCCGCCCCCCGATCGGGATGGACCCGGACGGCCGGGCCGACCACCAGGAAGCGGTACTAGTCATGCTCGACCACGTCTTCACCGACGCCATCGGAGCGCTCCGGGATGCACTCGAGTCGGCGATGCTGGAACGCCAGGCCTTCGAGGAGCGGTTCCAGGCCGATGTGCTGCTCGGGGACGTGTCGTGGGAGACGAGCTACGGCCTGCCCGGGGAGGGCTCGCCGCCCCGGGTCCAGGTCGACCTGAGTCTCGACTGGCCCACCTGGGCCCAGACCGCCTACCGCACCTGGTACGTCGACGAGGAGTTCACCGAGGGACCCCGGATCGAGATCGAGGTGGTCTTCCGGGTGCAACGCCTGGCCGAGCCGGCCGATCCGGCGGTGATTATGAAATCCATGCCGGAAACCAACCCGTTGATCGGCAACGAGGAGCTGAGCGCTCTGGGCCCGACCCTGGAGGCGGTGTACGACACCGACCTCCAACTCTGTTCGCACGCCGTGGAGATCACCTACACGGGATCCTACGAGCTCGACGAGGAGACCCTGGAGGACGGCTCCGCCCTCGACGAGCATTTCGCCGCCATCGGTGGCTGGATCACATCGGCCCTGGTCCGGCTGGGTGATCTTCCTCTGGTGTTCCAACCCCCAGGAGAACCGTGACCCAAACGGCAAACCGACCAGTTCCCCCCGCGGCGGCTACTCTCGTCGAGGTGACCACGACGGATCACCGTTTTCGACTACCCGCCGGGGAGCCGACACTGGTCCTGTTGGGTTCGGGCGACGCCGACGTCCTGCAGCGGCTCGACCGTGCCCTCATCGACCACGCCGACGCCATCGATCTCCGCTCCGAGGTGCTGTGGGTCGAGATCGACGACGGCCGAGCCTTCCTGAATCAGCTCCTGGGCGACCTCGACGAGGCCGACCGGGCCAAGGTGCGGATCGCCTTCGCCGAGCCCGACATCTCCCCGGAGGATCTGCTCCACCACGCCCTGATGGCCCCGACCCTCGACCAGGTGGCCGACCGGTTGGAGCGTGAGGAGCTGGCCAGCGAACCGCTCGACTACGAGATCCGCTACCAACCCATCGTGCGACTCACCAACCGCTCCATCGTCGGGTTCGAAGCCCTGCTGAGGGCCCGGCTCGGCGAGGAGACGATCAGCGCCGATGAGCTCATCACCCGGGCCACCAAGGGTGGTTGGCTACCCGAGCTCGATCAGCTCGGCCGCCAGCTGGCGATCCGAGGGGTGGGGCCGTGGTTGGGTGCCGGCCTGCTGTTCCTCAACATCATGGCCCCGGACGGCACGTTCGATCTGTCGGCGGCCCGCCGCACGATCCGCCACGCCGAGGACATCGGTCTCGAACCCGATCAGCTCGTGTTCGAGACGGCGGAACGCAACCGCTACCTCGATCTCGACCTGGCCGCGGCCCAACTGGCCAAGCTGCGCAGCGCCGGTGTCCGTCTGGCCATCGACGACGTGGGCGACGGCTACTCGAGTCTGCGGGTCGCCACCAGCTTCAAACCCGACGTCCTGAAGCTGTCGGGTGATCTGATCGCGTCCCTGCCCAGCTCGGAGGCGGTGGCCATCGTCCGGGCCGTGGTGGATCTGGCCCACCGGACGGGGGCCTGGGTGGTGGCCGAACAGGTCGAAACCGAGGAGCAGGCCCGGGTCCTGCGATCCCTCGAGGTCGATTGGGGCCAGGGGAACCTGTTCGGCGCCCCCGAGGCCCGCCTCGCCGGCTGAACCGCCGGCGCCGGCCGGACCCGGCGCCGGATCGGATCAGATCAGATCACGCAGGGGGATCTCGGGTCGGGGGCCGACGTGCGAGATCACCTCGGTGGCCGCCGCGGCCGCCAACCGGCCGACCTCGGCCAGGGGCAGGCCTCGGGCCAGACCGTAGAGCGCCCCGGCGGCGTACTGGTCACCGGCCCCGGTGGTGTCCACCACCCGGGGTATCGGCTTTCCGGCCCGGACCTCGACCGTCTCGTCCCCCCGAACCAGGAGCGACCCTGCGGCCCCCCGGGTCAGGCAGCCGACGGCAACCCGCGACCGGACGATCTCGACCGCGGCCGAGAAGTCGGTGTCGTACAGGGCGCCGAGCTCGGCTTCGTTGGCGAACAGGATGTCGACCGGACCGTCGATCAGTTCGAGGAACTCGGTGTGGTGGCGTTCCACACAGAACGAGTCCGACACCGTGAGCGCCACCTGGCGGCCGGCGTCACCGGCCACGGCCATGGCCCGGCGGATGGCGTTCTTGGCCGACTCGACATCCCACAGGTAGCCCTCACAGAACAGGATCCGGGCCGCGGCCACGGCGTCCTCGTCGATGTCGGCGGGCTGCAGGAGGGTGGAGATCCCGAGGTAGGTGTTAAGGGTTCGCTGGGCGTCGGGGGTGACGAGGATCAGGCAGCGCCCGGTGGGCAACCCACCGGCGGTGGTGTCGGCCACGAAGTCCACCCCCACCGCCTGCATGTCGTGGCCGAAGAACTTGCCGAGCTGATCGTCGGCGACCTTGCCAATGAAGGCCGCGTCGGCACCGAAGGAAGCCAGTCCGGCCATGGTGTTGGCCACCGAGCCTCCTGACGCCTCGATACCGGGCCCCATCCGCTCGTAGAGCGTGGTCGCCCGGCTCTGATCGATGAGCGCCATCGATCCCTTGACGAGGCCCTCCCGGTCGAGGAATGCGTCCGAGGCGTGGGCGATGACGTCGACGATGGCGTTGCCGACGCCGATCACGTCGATCGGTGCTGCGGTCATGCGGTGTTCTCTCTGAGGCCGGGGCCAGGAGCCGGCTCGATGGCCGGTCCGGCGGTCAGGCCCCTCGGGGACCGAACCTGCACGCTAGCGGCTGGGAGCCACCGGTCCCCAGCCGCGCCTCCGGTGATCCGTCTCCGTCGGATGGTCAGGGGTACGGTGCGGCCGTGACCAATGAACCCCCTTCCCCCGAACCGGCGCTGGCCGCCGTCGCCGACGAACCCCTGCACGCCATGATCGATCTGTGCGTCGTGCCGATCGGGGTCGGTGTCTCGGTCTCCCGCTACATCGCCGCCTGTGAACAGGTCCTGCTCGACGCCGGCCTCGAGCACCAGCTCCACCCCTACGGCACGACGGTGGCCGGCCCCTGGGACGAGGTGTTCGCCGCGGTGAAGCGGTGCCACGAGGTCGTGCACCGGCTCGGGGCCCCGAGGATCCACACCAATCTGAAGATCGGCACCCGCACCGACCGTGAGCAAACGATGGCCGAGAAGGTGGCGAGCGTGGAGGCGAAACTGGCGGCCGGGCAGCTCGAGGCGCCACCGCAGGCCGGTTGATCCCCCGAGCGCGGGCCCACCCCGGAGATCCGGCCGATCCCCGGCTCAGGCCGGTCGTACGGTGGGATCGCCCCGACCCGGGCCCGATCCCACCGTACGCTTGGCCGTGACGTCAGCTACAACCGCTGGTGTTGCCGCAGCCGGGGCAGGCGTGGCAGCGTCCCGCCCGCTGCATCGTGATGCCACATTGCATACAGATGGGGGCGTGCGGGTCGGCGACCGGGATGACGCCCCCGGTCATGCCCAGCGATGAGAGGAGGTCCTCGGCCGACTCGACCGACGGCGGATCCGTGGCCAGGTCGCTACCGGACACGGTGGCCACGTCGTCCACGCCGGGAAGGGTGGGTTGGCTGCGTTCCCCGGTGGTGAAGATCCCGAGCGACGCCCGCTCCTCC
>JBKDZN010000104.1:0-16825 GCA_047971245.1 Acidimicrobiales bacterium | reverse complement strand
AGGATGGTTAGTGAAGCGGGTCGCTACCGAACCCGACCGGTACACCCGTAGCGCGCCGTCGAACGTGCTCGCCGCATCGAGAACGTGCCCGACGCGGTCTTTGGCCTCGCGGAGGGTCCCGGCGTCGGCGGCGATGTCTTTGCGGAGTTGATCGAGTTGCTCAGATGCGGTCATCGCAGGGGCTTTCGGTGATCGAGGGGAACTGTCTAACTCCCTGTCACCTGAGATCCGAGAATCCGAACCCCCGAGCCGACTTTTCTTTCTCGCCACGCTGAGTAGCAGGCCAGGCGGTCGCCACCGTGCCGATTGCCTCGATCGGTCGCCACCGTTCCTGCGCGCGGAAAGTGATCCTCGCCGACGCCCACCAGCAACTCCAGCCGTACGCCATCGGGCTCTCGACCCGCCTGTCGACCCGCCGCCGTGTTACCTGTCCGTTACCTCGCCACCCGGGAACGAGGAAGCCCAGGCCCGAGCAATGCTCTGACCTGGGCTTTTGTGGTGGCGGGGGCAGGATTTGAACCTGCGACCTTCGGGTTATGAGCCCGACGAGCTACCTGACTGCTCCACCCCGCGTTGAGTGGATGGCTAATCCTAGCGCCCTGCGACGGCGTTCCCCACCGGTGCGGGGGCACATTGGCGGATAGGTGGTCTTAGAGGATCCAGCGGGAGCGGTCGTCGGGCCGCCAGGGGTGCACCCCGAGCACCTGGTCGGCCACGATGGGCCCGTGGATGTGGGGGAACCACTGGCCGGGATACGACTCGAACCAGCGCAGCGTCTCACCCAGGCCCACCGGGTCGAGTTCCACGAGCACGAGGTCGTCCACGCCCTCGAGGTACCGACGGGTGGAGTCCACCACCTGCCCGGCGGTGGAGCAGTGGATGAACCCTTCGGCCGCAAGCGATGGCGGCCGAAGCTCGCCGTGTTCGGCCAGTTCGAGCGCGGCGACCGGGGTGGTGATGTGGAAGATCCGCACCGAACGGGGGTCCGGCACCGATCCACCCCGGTCGGCCTGACCGGATTTCGGCCCGTCCATCGCGCTCACCTGCCTCCGCTACTGGGTCAGGCCGATGATGAACAGCACGAGCACGAACCAGAACAGGGCGACGTGCTTCCAGGCCATGCCGGTCACCTTCTCACCGACGGCGACGATGCCCCGGATGAGGGCGTAGAACACCAGCGCCACGGCGAGCAGGAACATCACCCAGGCCAACGGCGTGGTCGGCAGCCCCGGCAGGCGAATGACGTATCCATCGGTGTCGGCGGCGATCAGGGCAGCTAGCTGCACGGCCATCAGCCTACTTCCTTCACCCAACTCCGTCGGGCACCCCGGTTTGTGGAGCCCCACTCGGGCCGTCCCCGAGAAAACGACAGACGCCCGGCCCCTGAGCGTGGGCCGGGCGACCATGGCCTCGGTGTGGCCGTCGCAGTGCTAGGTATCCTGCGGCGGCCACACCCGAGGCATCTCAGTCAGTGGCTCAGCCACCGACCAAGCCGAGCCCTAGAGGCCAGTCACCGACCACGGCGGAATGGATCGGGAGTCTCAGGGGCTCGATCACGCCCGGTTTCCCGGCCCCTTGGCGGGAAACCGGGATCCGGACTTTCGTGGTTGCGCTACCGCCGATCGGTGTCGGCGTGCTGCGCAGCGGGCATCAGGTCATCCAGACGACACCGACGAACGGGGCCAGACCGGTGGTGGCGGCGGCAACAGCACCAAGGATGGTGGCGGAGGTGAAAGCAATCTTGCGGCGCATTAGGATGCTCCTAGCGGTTTAGGGCGAACGAATTGGTCGACGTGTTCGGCAGCGGATCCGGCTGATGCGGGCCCTTCTTCATGCGGCGTGGTTTGGACTCCAGTTCGTCGCACGAGGTGGGACTTCATCAGGTTCGGAGCGGCGTTGAGCCGGGCTCGTCTTTACGTTTCACAGCCTGTCTCCTGACCCTCCTCCAGGTGTGTCCCGATTGCGTCGGGGCCAGTGACAGCTCATGGGGACATCCCACCAAAATCACCGCTGACCAGGTCAAACGCCTGATACCGACCTGGGTACTTTTCTCCTGAATTTTCTTGAAACGGTCGGCTGGCCGGTTGGATGGGTTCACCCGGGGGACACGGCAAGCCCCTGGGTTCGGCGACATCGGGGAACGCGAATCTCTCGATGCATCGTTCGAATCGGGACCATCGACCGTCGCCCCATCCCCCGTTCAGGGGGCTTACCGGCGGGAACAGTCAGAATGCGCCGCGGGTCGGCGGCTGAATTCCTTCGGACCGAAGTTGAGCAAGGTCCCGTTTGATCGTTCGCTCACTGACCCGGAGAGCCGCGGCCAGATCGGATATCCGGGCCAACGCGTTCTGGTCGTACGCCTCACGACACAGGCGTTGCACCCGCCGTCGCCGCCGAGTTGCCGACGATCCCATCGACCAATCGTCGGGATGGGAAACGGTGAGGGTTACCTCAACCAGATCGGTCAGCTCGAGTGGCCGTCCGGTCGGCGCTTCGATCGCGGGCAGCAGCCGCTCGATCCGTTCCACGAAATACCGCTCCCGGGCCTCCACGATGGCCCGGTGATCCGGCACCTCGTTCAAGGCGTGATCGACCACCGACTGTGCGGCGCCTTCGAGATGGGCCGACAGCAGCTGCCACGCCAAACCCACCTGCTCGGCCGCCTGCTCGTCGAGCCCGGCCGCAGTGAACACCTCGGCGCACCACCAGGCGGTGAGGTAGGCCTTGTCGATACCAGGACGGTTGATGGCCACCGTCCGCTCGGCCGTCGACACCGCGTTGTCGATCTCCCCCTTGGCCAGCAGCACCTTGGCCTCGATGGCCAGCAGCGCCGGGATCTGTCGGTTCGAGGTGTCGTAGCCGCACAGATCGAGCGCCACCGCCAGATGCTCGGCCGCATCGTCGAGATGGCCGAGGTCCAGCTCGACGAGGGCCAGATCGCGCTGGATCCGGATCTCGGTGTCACGATCATCGGCGTGCGCGGCCTTGGTCAGGGCCTCACCCAACAGGTTCCGGGCGTGACGGCGCCGCCCCCGCCGACGCTGCACCCCCGCCTGGATGTGCAGGCAATGCGCCTCGGTCCGCTCGTCACCCACCGACCGGAAGAACCGGGCGGCGTCGACGGCCAGATCCCACGCCTCGTCATCCTGACCGAGCACCTGATGCTGGATGTCCGCCGCGTTGGTCTTCACGAACGCCTCACCCCGGCGATTACCCAACGAGGCGAACACCTTCGCCGCCTGCTCCAGGCGGGGCACCGCCAAGCTCGACCGGCCCTGCTGCACCGCATAGACGGCGAGGTTCACCAGCGTCCGGCCTTCACCGTGGCGGTAGCCGATGTCCACCGCCAGTTTCAGCGCCTCGTCGAACTCGTCCTCGGCCAGCTCACTGTTGCCCCGCTGCTGATGGACCGCCCCGAGGAAGTCGAGGGCGTCGATCAGGTGACGGGTCTCGTTGGCCGTCTCGGCCTTGTCGCGCGCCGCCTCCAGCCGGTCGGCCGCCGCGTCGAGATCACCCAGGGTCGCGTACAGCCGACCCAGCATCACCTGGGCCGGCAGCGCCTCCCGGCTCGAACCGAGTTCGGCCACCGCCGACTCCAGGGGCTCCACCGCCGCCGGCGCGTCACCCGACCATTCCAGCGCGCAGCCCACGATGGTGAGCAGCTCCCCGGTGGCGATGTCGGCGTCGTGGGCCAGCCCGATGGTCTCCGAGGCCAGGTCGACCGCCTCGGCGGTGCGGGCGGTGTTGGCCAGCAGCCACGCCTGCCGGCGACGGACCTCCACGGTCATGGCGACCGGCAGGTCCACCCCGGCCAGACGGTCGAGGATCTCCTGCTGCTCGTCCCGGCGGCCCAGGATGTCGAGGACCCGTTCGGCCTCCAACAGATCCTCGGCCCGGTCGACGTCCGACAGGCCGGACGCCCGAGCGGCCTCGTCGGCCCGGGCGAAATGTTCGGCCGTGGTCTGGTAGGCGTTGGCCCGCAGGGCGGCCTCGGCGGCCAGCGAATAGTACTGGTGGGCCCGCAGCCACTGGCCGCCCAACCGGGCGTGGTGGGCGAGCTGCTCCACCACCACCCCGGGCTCCCCGACCAACCCGTCCACCACCGAGCCGTGCAGCCCCATACGGGCATCCGCGCTCAACATGTCGTAGACGGCCCGCCGGTTCTGCTCGCTGCCGAACTGGACGCGCCCCCGGGGGTGCTCCTCCAGCAGCCCCATCTCGATCCCGTTCTGGATCGCTGGGAGAGCGAGATGCCGGTCGAGACCCGACATCCGGCAGATCACCTCACTGGTGAGCGGGAGTGACGCCACGGCGACGACGTCCAACACCTTGCGGGTCACCCCGTCGACCAGGGCCACCCGCCGGCCGAGCAGCTCGGCCAGGTGCGGGACCCGGCGGGCGAGATCACCACTGGGCGACAGGTCGTCGAGGGTGAACGCCGTCTCGTCGAGCACGTCGGGCGGATCCCGCAGCAGTTCAAACACCACGGCCGGGTTTCCGCCCGCCGTGTCGATCAGGCGGTGCATGGCCCGCTCCGGCAACCGGCCCGGCCCCAGCCGTCCGGTGACGAGCTGGCGCACGTCGGCCTCGGCCAGGGGACCCACCACCAGCCGGGACGAACCCGGCTTGGCCTCCAGTTCAGCCAGGCCGTCCCAGATCGGTCCGCTCCGGCGGGCCGCCTCGAGCTGGTAGGTGACGGCCACCAACACCCCGGCGTCGAGCAACCGGTCACCCAGTTGGAGCAGCACCCGCATGGTGTCCTCGTCGCACCAGTGGATGTCCTCCAGCACCAGCAGGGTGGCCCGGGGGGTCGACAGGGCCAGGATCACCTGAGCCAGGGCTTCGGCGGCCCGCCACGGTTCGTCAGCCGGCGGGAGCTGCTGGTTGCGGCCCGGCCCGACCAGCTCGGCCAGACCGGGCAGCACCGCGCTGGCCTGGTGCCGCATCACCGGCTGCAACTGGTGCACCACATGCTCGCCCTTGAACCCGGTGGTGGCCGGGGCGAGCGCTTCCCGCAACCCCTCATAGGCCTGGGGATTGCCCTCGGTGTGGTGACCGACCAGCACCTGGGCTCCCCTCCACTCCGCCCCCTGGGCCACCTCTTCCAGCAACCGCGACTTGCCGACCCCCGCCGACCCTTCCACCAGGGCGATGCCCCCCTTGCCGCCCACCAGTTCGTTGACCCGGACCAGGAGGTCGGCCCGCTCCTCGCCCCGTCCGACCAGCGGCAGCCGGGTCGGGCTGTCCTCGTTGCGCGCCACCGGGGGCGGCTGGGCCGCGTCGTGACGGATCCGGTTGATCAGAGTGATCATCTCGGGACCCGGATCCCCCAGCCCGTCGTTGGCCAGCAAGCCCCGGTACCGCTCGAACTGGGCTTCGGCCGCGGTGGGTTGGCCGCTCAGAGCGCACAACCGCATCACGTCCTGCTGCCACTCCTCCCGGAGGGGCTCCAGCTCGACCAGGGTGCGGGCGTGACGCAGGGCGGTCACATAGTCGCCCTCGCTGACCGTGAGCTGCTCCAGCTGCACCAGGGCGTCGAGGTAACGGTTGCGGGTCTGGTTGCGGAACGGCTCGATCCACTCGTCGTAGTGTCCGGCCATGAGCTCACCCCGGTAGCTGCTCACCACCGCGGTCAGTTCCGACACCATCGTGGCCCGACGGTCGGTCCGCAGCCGCCGCTCGAACGCGTCGAGCCGGCGTTCGAACACCTCCACATCCACCACCACCGCCAGGGCCGGATTGAGCTGGATGGTGGTGTTGGTGGGGATGGTCAGCTCGGTGTCGCCGCTGTGCTCCAACGACCGCCAGGCCCGGTTGATCTGCCACAGGGTGGAGGTGAGCCGACGGCGGGCCCGGTCCTCGGGAAGGTCCGACCAGAACCGGCCCGCCAGCAGGTCCCGGGTCTGTGCCCGGTCCCGGTGCAGAACCAGGAAGGCCAGGAGCGACGTGGCCTGGCGCGTCAGCTTGCTGAGGTGCTCACCGGCGTCGGTCTGGAGACTGAAGCCGCCGAGCATCTGCACATGCGGAACCGGAGTCTTCATAGTGGCGGGGATCTGGTCGGCAACAGGGCCCAGGGCCCGTACCGAAACCAAACTACCCCACGGAGTACCGCGGCGGCGGCTCGCGTCACACCTCTGTCCCACGAACAGGGTTCACCCATGGTGGCCGGGGCCACCGCCGATCATCCCTCCGGCGACGCCGGGGCGGCCCGCTCCGGGGCCGGGCTGGGCCGGTAGTCGACCTGGCAGAACCCGTGGTTGCAGTAGCCGTACGGGTTCTTGGCCAGGTACTGCTGGTGGTAGGGCTCGGCGTAGTAGAACAGTCCCGCCGGGGCGATCTCGGTGGTGATGGTGCCGTAGCCCCCACTGTTCAGGGCGTTCTGGTAGGCCTTGCGGCTGGCCACGGCGGCCTCGTACTGGGCGTCGGTGGTGGTGTAGATCGCGGTCCGGTACTGGGTGCCGATGTCGTTGCCCTGCCCCATGTACTGGGTCGGGTCATGGTTCTCCCAGAACACCTTGTACAGCTGGTCGAGGCTCACCCCGGTCGGGGCGTAGACCACCATGTCGGACTCGGTGTGGCCGGTCATCGCGGTGCAGGTCTCCTCATAGGTGGGGTTCGGGGTGGTCCCCCCCATGTAGCCGACCGCGGTGGTGATCACCCCGGGCTGGGCCCAGAACAGGCGCTCAGCCCCCCAGAAGCACCCCATGGCGAAGTAGATCGTCTCGCTGTGATCGGGGAACGGGGGCAGGATCGCCACCCCGGTGACGTAGTGCTCGTTGGGCACCACGATGGCCTCCGAACGCCCGGGCAGGGTCTGATCGGGGGTGGGAACGGTGAGATGCTGCGAGCGGTCCAACCAACGAACCATGGCCTCGGCTCCTTGCGTAGCGGGCCCCCGTCCGGCGGCGGGGTCCACGGCCGAGTATGACGCACCCGGCGCCGTTCCGGCGGATTGGGCGACGGGACCGGTCAGACCCGGTCCGACCCGTTTTTTCGGACAACTGAACGGCGCCTGAGCCATCCTTCCGCCGTAGAGGTGGCCCAGGCGCCGATCAGCTGCCCCAAACATGTTGATCAGAATTGTATCGTCCGGTGGCGCCGGCGCCCCAGCAGCGTTGATCAGCGATTCAACGACCCTCGAGAAGCCGCGCTGGGGAGGGGCCGAGGCCCGGGACGGGGGTCAGGTGCCGGAGGTGGGGACGGTGGACCCGGCGGGCGGCGCCGGGTCACCGGTGCCGAGGATGGTCTCCATGGTGGTCAGGGCGGCCTGGGCCTGACGCCGGAGCTCGGCCGCCTCCTCCACCCGACCCTGGGCCTCGGCCACGTCGGCCGCGGCCAGGAGATCGGAGGCGTCCTCCACCAGTTGGGCCACCGACCGACCGTTGGGGTCATACGCCGGTGGGGTGGTGCTGTCGGCGGGCGGTGCCGCCGGCGGGGCGGTGGTGGTCGGGGCTTCTTCGGCGGCCGGGGTCTCCTCGGCCGGCGGCGGTGCGGTCTCGGTCGCCGGGGGTGGGGTTGCCGACTCGTCGACCACCGCCGCGATCGCCTCGTCGAGGGTCTCGCCCATGGCGATGCGGCTCCCGTTGACGGCGATGACCCGGCTCAGCTCAGGCACCGCCGTCCGGCTCGCCGCCTCCACATACACCGGCCGGATGTACACGATCGTGTCGTCGACGAGGAGCAGGGTCATCTCGCCGAACAGCACCACCGAACCGATCTTCTCCTTGACGAACTCGGTGAGGGCGTCGTTCTTGCGGATCTCGGAATGGACGAAGTCGGGAGCTTCCACCTCACCGCTCGGGATCCGGTACAGCACCAGCTGCCCGTAGTTCGCCGGGTCGGACCGGGCCATCATGATCCCGGTCAGCTCCGGACGTTCGGTGTTCGATCCCGCCTCGCCCGAGCGGGGCACGAACGCCCGCTGCAACACGAACTCGGGGGCGTTGCCGGTGGTCGGGTCGTTGTCGAGATCGGGGAGCCGGGTGATCAGGTACTGGGGATCCATCGGGGTGGACTGTCCCGCCGCCGAGGTGTCGGCCTCGGTGACCTGGGCCTCGTTGCGGGGCTGGGCCGCCACCGACCAGGCCACGTCACCCTGGATGAGCTGCACCGGGTCGGAGACCACGTAGGTGGACCACATGTCGGTCTGGGCCCGGAACAGATCCTCGGGATACCGCAGATGGGCCCGGAGCTCCTCGGGCATCTCGGCTCCGTCGGTGAACACGTCGGGGAACGAGGCCCGCCAGGCGGCCAGGACCGGGTCGGTGTCGTCGACCACATAGAAGGTGGTGGACCCGGTGTAGGCGTCGACGACCACCTTCACCGAGTTGCGGACGTAGTTGTAGCCCCCGGCGAGATCGGTGCCGATCATCGCGGTCTCGACCTGCTGGCTGTAGGGGAACCGGCTGCTGGTGGTGTAGGCATCGACCACCCAGGAGATGCCCCCGTCGATCAGCACCGGGTAGGGGTCGGAGTCGAACTCCAGGAACGGGGCCGCGGTGCGCACCCGTTCGGCCACGTCCCTGATGTAGATGACCTGGGAGTCGGAGGTGACGGCCGGGGCGATCAACGGATCGAGGTGACGGAACCGGAGGGCGAACGCGGCCCGGCGGACCACCGAACCCATGGGCACCCCGCCGTCACCGTCGTAACGGTAGAAGACCGACTCGTTGGCCGAGGTCTGGTAATCGACCTCGTCGCGGCCGGCGTCGACGATGGCGTACCCGTCGAAGTTCTCCCCGAAGTAGACCCGGGGCTGGGCCAGACTGGTGGTGAGCTCCGGGTCGATCGTCGGGTTGCCGAGCCCGCTGACCAGGAAGTCGGGCCGACCGGTACCGTCGACCGTCCACCCGGCGGCCATGGTGGCCCCGTACCCATGGGTGAACACGATGTGCTGCCGTTCCCAGCCGGAGCCGACCTCGTTGATGTTCAGTCCCCGGGCTGAGAGCACCATGGGCCGCGGGGTGCCGTTCACGGTGTAGCGATCGACGTCGAGCGGGTCGGAGAACTCGTAGATGGCCCGCTCACCCTGACTGCGGATGAAGGAGTCCCGGGCCAGGCTCGGGTCGAGCAGGGGGACGTTCTGGAGCACATCCGCGTAGCTGGTCACCTCGGTTCGGGTCAGGCCTTCCTGATAGGGGAAGTCCTCCACCGTGAGCCGGCTCTCGTCGAGGCCGAAGGCGTAGCGGGTGGCGTTGATGTTGTCGCCCACGTACTCGGCTTCCCGGGTGGAGGCCTGCGGGGCGACCCGGAGACGCTCGTAGAGGGTGGGGAAGAGGTTCCCGACCACCAGGTGGCTCACCGCCCACAGCCCGATGGCCACCATCGGCAGACCCCACCCCTGGCGGCGGATGTTGATGATGAACAGCACCGCCCCGAACAGGGCGACCAGGGTGAGCAGGTTGTAGGCCGGGAGCTGGATGTGGACCGCGGTGGCGAGCGCCCCGTCGCGGATGCCCCGGTTGGAGGTGACGAGGCCGAAGCGGTCGAGGTAGTAGCCGGCCGCCCGCACCACGGCCAAGGCGGCCAACAGGAGGGACAGGTGCAGCTTCACCCCGGAGGTGACCCGTTCGGTCGGTGCCGAGGCCCGGATCCCCCCGCTCAGGTAGTGGGCCACCACCACTACGATCAGGGTGAGGATCAGTGAGGCGAACAGCCAGTCGACCACGAACGAGATGAACGGAAGCTGGAACATGTAGAAGCCGGCGTCACGGGAGAACAGCGGATCCTCCCAGCCGACGGAGCCCCCGTTGCGGAACAGCAGCCATTCCTGCCACTGGGATGCGGTGTTGGCCCCGGCCACCAGCGCGAACACCGCGGCGATGACCTGACGGAGCTTCCCGCCCTGACTCCCGACGAGCTCGTGATATCGCTCGACCAGATCCTCCTCGGGGGTGACCACCCGATGGGTCGGCGCCAACCGGTCGGCCAGCAGCAGGTTCCCCTGCAGGATCACGAAGAACAGGACGGTGAAGATCGCGGCCAGGAGCAGCTGGGCGCCGACCACCGTGGTCCACACCTGACTGATGGAGAGGCTGTCGAACCAGAGCCAATCGGTATAGGCGCGGGCCAGCCCGCTGGCCGACAGGAGGAGGACGATCACCACGGCCACCCCGATCAGGATCGGAGTGCGGAACCGCAACGACCGGACGTTGGTGCGGAACGCCTTCATCTGTGATTGAGACTACCGGGAGCGGCGGTAGCCGAGAGGTCGGGGGCCGGTGGACGGTCAGCGAGGGACCACCAGGCATCGGCAGCCTGGCATCGACAAGGGCCGGGCGTGGCCGCTGGGGAACGTCTCACCCTTCAGCAGTGGTGGCGACGCCGAGTTCTGTTCGCAGATCGGGTCGGAATCGAGGCGGGGGTCGGTGGCCCAGATGACGAGCGTGCCCGCGTCGATGCCGTGGTGGAAACCGACCGCGAAGGCCTCGTGCAAGGCGTCCTCGATCAGGTCGGGCAGCAGGCCGTTGCGGAAGTCACGGTAGATGGCCCGAACCGGGTCGAGGATGGCCTCCCGGTCGTTGTCGACGTCCGCGTCGATCACCTCGGCGGTGGGGATGCGCAGGCAGTCCACCATGTGCTTGCCCAACTGCAGGCACAGGTTCTCCACCGCCTGGGACGGCACGTCGATCCGTCCCGTCGCCTCGACCCCCGAGGTGACAAGGTCGGACAGCACCGGCCGGAGGGCTTCCACATAGCCGCGGAGCTGATCGGCCAGCGGGGGCAGTTCGTCGACCTTGATCTTGCCCCGACCGGCCCGGATGCGATCCAGCACGTCGCTCTGATCGTCGTTGACTGCCCGCTTGAGCCGTCGCTTGAATCCGGGCGTGGCCCGGGTGAGGGCGATGTCACGCACCTGGAACGGCTCGGGGAGGAGACCGCGATAGGTCTGGTCGCGGGGGAGGTCCCCCCGGGTCGCCTTGCGCTGCAGGGAACCGGAGTCGATCCCCATCAGGGGCTGATCGACCGCACCGAGATCGAGCACATCGTGACCGACGTGACAGGCCGGTGCCGGCTGCGCCTCACTGACCAGGGTGTCGCCGACGGCAACGTCGTGGCGGGGGGCGGGCCGGCTGGTGGGTGCGGACGGGTCGGGTCGCCAACCGGCCGGTCCGGAGCCAACCGGGTCGACCGGGCGACGGCCCGGCCGTTCGGTGGGACCGGTGACGAGGCCCTGATCGTCGAGCGGGACCCCGCCATGACCGGCCGGCCGGACGGCACCACCATGCGCGCTCCCCTGCCCGTTGCCGCCCGGGGCGGGACGGCCGTGATCCCTGCTGCCCGGGACGGTACTGCCATTCGCAGTACTGCCCTGGACGGTGCTGCCACTGGCGAGACTGCCGTGACCGGTGCTGCCCTGGCCGGTGCTGCCCTGGACGGTTCTGCCGTTGGCACCGGTGGCCGAACCCGAGCCGTTCGCGGCGGCACCGTTGCCGTTGGCCCCGTTCCCGGCCGCGCCGGCCCCGTCTGCCCCGGCCCCGTTGCCCTTCCCGTTGCTGTGCCCGTTGAGGTGGTGGCTGGGGGCGGGCACACCGGGCTCACCTCGCCGGGCGTCGAGATGGTCGGCCAGCGCGGCCACCTCGGACTCGTCACCATCGCGCCGGTCCCCGGTGGTGAGATCGATCTCGGCCGGTGACGGCGGCACCGCTTCGACTCCGGTGAGCATCTCGTCGAGGTCGACCCGGGCGAGGGTCAGGGCGTCGACGAAGCGGAGGCGGGCGTCGGCCAGGGCCTCGAGCTGGGCCTGGCCGACCCGGCGGCGCCGGACCAGGTCGCTCAGGATGTCGTCGCGCTCGGCCTCGGCGTCGGCCACGATCTGGGCCGCCCGCCGCCGCGCTTCGCTCACCTCGCCGTCGGCGGCCAGGGAGGCCTCGGCCCGGATCCGGTTGGCCTCCTCCTCCGCCACGGCCCGGGCTGCGTCGGCCTCGGCCTTCATGCGGGCTTCCAGGGCGCGGGCCGACAGGTCGGCCTGGTGGACGATGTCGTCGGCCTCCATCCGGGCCCGCCGCAAGGCCGCGTCGGCGTCGTCGAGCATGGCCGATGACTCGCTGCGGGCCGACGAGAGCTCCTCGGCCGCGTCACGCTCGGCCCGGCTCGTGATGTCGGCCGCGGCCGAGCGGGCCGACGCCACGATCCGAGCGGTCTCCTGACCCAACAGCTCGATCAGCTCGGCCTCGTCCAGCTCGCGGCCGAAACCGCCGGCCAGCCCGCCCTCGAGCTGGTCCTCCAGATCGGCCACCCGTGCCCGCAACACCGCGGCCTCGTGATCGAGTTCAGCGACGCGGATGTGGGCAGACCCCTCCGGCCCGATCGGTTCCAGGTCACCCCGGTTCTGGGCCTGTCCGATCGCCGCGGCCAGCTTCACCAGGTAACGACGGACCGCGTCCTGCTCGTACCCGTGAGGCGAGGTGGGGAACCCGGCTCGGGCGATCTCATCGGGATCAAACTCGACTCGACCTTCGGCGTCCATCTTCCAATGCTATGACTTCCTTGCATGGGATGGGGGAATATCGACGCAATATCGCGAAGAAATTGCCGAGAACGTCGTGAGAAGTCCGACTAGTGACTCGACCCCGATCCCCTTGCCCCCGACCGGAGGGACACCGTTCAAATCCGGATCGCCAAGCCAATACATGAACGTTGACTGCCCCACCATCGAACGATCTGAATCAGCAAATGATCGCGTGCAGAACCTCCCGAACAAGGAGGCTGGCTAGCGGCCCAGTTCGCGGCATTGTCCACCGTGTCTTCAGCGGTTTGGAACCCCGACAAGGGACGCCGCGTCGTTCCGGTGGTGTGCAGCGTAGTTGACCGCGCATCCTCGCGGCTGGATGGACCTCCTGCCGCTCGGAGCCGGCCGAACCCAGCCGCCGGGCCCCCGGTGCGGTGAGGAGCCGCTGACTACGAACCCTGGGCGGCGGCAAACTCCTGGATCACGTCGACGTCGCCACCGAACTCGGCCAAGGCCTCGAGCGCCTCGTCGATGGTGTTGACGGGGATGATCTGGAGGTCGTCGCCGGCCTGCTCGTACACCTCGGCCAGGTCGGCCTCGGGCAGGCCGGCCGGGATGATGAAGGCGTGGGCGCCGTGGTCGCGCACCGCAACCGTCTTCTGGGCCACCCCGCCGATCGGACCCACCCGCCCGGCGACGTCCATGGTGCCGGTGACCGCCACCGTGCGGCCCCCGGTGAGCTCACCCGGGGTGAGGTCGTCGAGCACGGCCAGGGTGTAGGCGAGACCGGCCGAGGGGCCACCGACCACACCGGAGTCGATGTCGATGACGAATCCGAAGTCGTCGTGGAGGTCGACCCGATCGGTGGGCTGGACGCCCAGGAACGCCGCTGCCGGATCGTCGGGGTTGGCGCCGAGCGTGACGGTCAGCTCGATGGTGTCGCGTGGCGGAGCCGTGCCGTCGGCCCCATGGTCGGCGTCGAGGGCGGCCGGATCCAGGCGGCCCACCGTCAGGGTGATCCGATCCCCCGGGGCGAACCCCCCGAGGCGGCTGATCAGATCGCCGGTGGAGACCAACGGCTCCCCGTCGATGGCCATGAGCTCGTCGCCGACCTCCACCACACCTTCGGCCGCGGAGCCCTCGACCAACCCGACGATGACGATGCCGTCCGGGGTGATGGCGTCGTACCCGAGCTCCTCGAGGGCCACCGCGATCGCCACCTGTTTGGAATCCTGCATGAGCTGGGAGTTGTACTCCCGGTTCTCGTCCACCGAGCGGTCGCCCAGCACGACCTCCTCGGGGACGATCCGGGCGTCGTCCCGGCTGCTCAACCAGAGGTATTCCCAGAGATTGGGCCGTTGATGGGTCCGGACAGTGGTGAGCAGGATCTCACCGTCGCTCGGGTAACTCTCGGCCCCGGTCACCGTGACCATGCCTTCGGTGTCGGTGGCCGATCCCGGCACGATGGCCACGTAGGGCACCCGGAACAGGGTTCCACCGATGGCGGTGGCCACCACCATCACCCCCACCAGACCGGCCACCCAGCGCCACATCGACCGGCGCAGGGCACGCAGGTCGGGCTGTTGAGCATCGGGTAGGCTTCCGGTCGAGGTGTCCATCTCGCTCCATTCGGCGTTTCACCATGATGGATCAACACCGACGCTATTGGCTCACGGCGAAAGACGGGTTATCGATGGTCAGTCGTTCCGCAGGCGTCGCACGCATGGTCCACGACGATGACCGGGTCGACGAAACCGCCTTCTCCGAAGACGGGGACCATACCCCGATCTGGCGTCGGGTGACGGCCGCGCTGTCGCTGGGCGCGATGGTGGTGCTCGGGGCCGTCGTGCTGGCGGCGCTCGTCGGCCTGGCCCTGCTGATCGCGGTGTTCGTGCTCGAACGGGCCATCGGGGGCGGCGGCGCCTGATCCGGCCGCGCGCCGGACCGGGGCCGGGCGCGCCGACGCCCCTGGTCTCCGGCGGCGTTGACGGAGAACAGGGGCGTCGACAGACGCCACTCGGGCGACCGACCTCCGTGGCGCGAGCTGCGACGACTCGGATACGGGGGAGAGATCGACGACGGGGCGGGATCCCGCCCCGGCTCAGCGGCCGAACAGGCCCCGGCGGGAGCCGTTGGTGCCCACGGCCTCGCTGTCGACCTCGTCGACATTGATGCCCGACGCGTCGACCACATCGAAGGTGTCGTCGAGCACGGTGATGGGACCGTCGTCGATCCCGCCCATCGCCGGGGCGGGAGCCGGTGCGTTGGGGGCGCCCATCATCGGTGGTGACGGGCTGACCAGCTGGGGCTCGACCGACCCACCGGTGTTGAGCTCGACCCGGTAGTACGGGCGGTACTCGAAGTTCACTTCTTCGAGACGGAAGATGCGGGCCTGGTCGACCCCCTCCTCGTTCCGCATCTGCTCCACGAACGTGACAGCGTCGTGAATATCCTCGGCCTGCTGGTAGCCCGGCTTTCCGTCGGCCCCTCGGTAGATGACCATGTGCGACACGGGTTCACTCCTGATTCTTGGTCGATTGGACCGGATGATTCGCCCTGGATCGATAGGACCAATTAGAACGATCGAGGACCCCTCCACAGACAGCATTCCAGATCGAGGAGCAGAATCCAAAAGATATGTCAGAAGACCATCCTTGGCGCTCCATCATCATTGCTGGCCATGAGGGCCGCCATCAGCCGGCGATAGACGGCTTGACGGCTGAGGACCCGCGGACCCGAACAGCATCACTCGGCGCGCTCAGACGCTCGGGATTCCTGACGGCGACGATCCTCACCGATGCCATGGTCGACCCCGAGCCGTCGGTCCGACGGCGCGCCCTGGAGGTCACCGCGGCGTGGGCGGCGGGCGGCGGGCCGGATAGAGCCGACCCTGAACCCGACACCGCGACGCGCGCCGCTCTGGCCAGGGCGGTCACCCGGCTCACCGCCGACACGGCGGTGGCCGAGGTAGCCGCCTTCGCCCTGGGAGAGCTGGGTGTGGCCGATCCCGCGGTGGAAGCGGCGTTGCGGTTCCTGGCCACCGGTCACGACGACCCACTCGTGAGGGAGTCGGCCGTGGCCGCCCTGGGGGCGCTCGGGGTCGGCCTCGACGCCGTGCTCGGGGCCACCACCGACATCGCCGCCGTGCGGCGCCGGGCCGCCGTCGCCCTCGCCGCCTTCGAGGGTGACGAGGTAGACCACGCGCTTGAACGAGCCCGCTCCGACCGGGATTGGCAGGTCCGACAGATCGCCGAGGACCTGCTCCAGAACCCGGACGATTAGATCCAAAAGGAGCAGCCTGATCCGAGGATATTCAGGATGGATCGACAATCGTGTCGACGGCACAATTCACTGTGCCACGACCCCAAGCCAAGGCACCGACCCAGGATCGACTCAGTGCGTTACCCCGGGGGGTTCACGCCTCGATTTCGGTGATGTGCTGGGCTTCGAGCCCCCAGCTCGACCCCTCGGACCAGTCCTCCCGCTTCCACACCGGAACCGTGTTCTTCAGGGTGTCGATGCAGTAGCGGGCGGCCTCGAAGGCCTCGGCCCGATGCGGTGACGCCACCGCCACCACCACCGCCGACTCGGTGATCGGGACGACGCCCACCCGGTGGATCAGGACGATCCGGCCCAAATCGGGCCAGCGCCGGCGGGCCGCGTCGGCGATCTCGTCGAGCCGGGGCACGACATGATCCTCGTAGGCCTCGTACTCCAGGCGGGACACACCCTCCCGCCCCACCGAGTGGTCCCGAGCGGTGCCGTTGAAGGTGACGACCGCCCCGGCGGCCGGTTCGACCACCCAGCGGGACGCCTCCTCCACCGGAAGCGGTTCGGACATCAGCCCCGTCCAGGTACGACCGTCGGCAGGTGGGGTCAACGACATGACGACAGCGTAACGGGGCCGGCCCGTTCGGGACGAGAACCGGCGGTCCCGGAAGCCGGCGCGCCCCCGACCGGCCGGCCAACCGGTACTGTTCGCTGTGTGCGCCCCGATGATGAGGACGAGCCGGAGGTTGGTGGGGGTCCACCCCCCGATCCGTCGACCCGTTCCTGGCGTCACCCGTCGGAGATCGCCGCCGCCAATGCGGCTGCGGCGAGGGACGCCGCCGCAGCCAACGATACCCCGCGGTGGCCGCGATTCCGGCGATCCGGCGGAGCCACGGACGCCTCGGGCCGAGGCCACCGGCTGGGCCCCCTGGCCTGGTCGTCGGCCACCGTCACCGGGGTGGCCGCGGCCCTCCTGATCGTGTTCGGCGTGGCTGCGGTGATCAGCTGGCCGGCCACCGACCAGCTCACCGCCGCGGCGGGACCCCGGCCCGGGCCGGTGTCCACCCGCTCGGCCGCCTGCCGGGATGAGGTCGGGGTGGAGAG
>JBKDZN010000103.1:0-14619 GCA_047971245.1 Acidimicrobiales bacterium | reverse complement strand
GTGTATAGCTCGCTGGGCCGAACGGTCGGCCGCGGTCCCGGGGTCGGGCGCGCAACGGCCACCCCGGGAACGGGTCCCGGGGTGGCCGTCGGATCTGGTCGTCGGGTGCCTCTGCGGCGGTCGCGACCGCGACCGCGGCCGCGGCCGCGGTCGCCGCCACCGCCGCCACGTCCACCCCGGCCCCGGCGGCGGCCACGGCCGCGGTCGTCGTCGAGGGCGTCGCTTTCCGGACCAAGATCGCCGCACGTCTCGGCGGCTTCGCGGTCGAAGTCGTCTTCGAAGCCGACCTCGATCACATCGTCGCGGGTGGCGGTGGCGGTGCCGCCACCCCGGCCGCTGTCCCGGTCCCGCCCCGAGCCACCGCGGCCGGAGCTGCGCTCGCTGCCGTTCCCGGCCGACGGCTCGTTGTCGTCGCCCGTCATCCGCAGGGAGATCTTGCCGTTCGGATCGATGTCCTCCACGACGACCTCGACCTCCTGACCGAGCTCGAGTTCGTCCTCCACCCGGTCGATCCGGCGGTTGCCGCCGATCATGGAGATGTGGAGGAGGCCGTCGCGACCCGGGAGGATGTTGACGAAGGCGCCGAACTTGGTGATGTTGACCACCCGGCCCGGGTAGACGGCACCCACGTCGGCCGTGGGCGGATCGAGGATCAGGCGGATTTGCCGCTCGGCCTCGTCGACCACCTCGGAGTCGGTGGCCGAGATCGACACCATGCCCACGACACCGTCGTCATCGACGCTGATGTCGGCCCCGGTCTCACCCTGGATCGAGTTGATGACCTTGCCCTTGGGCCCGATCACGTCACCGATCTTGTCGACCGGGATCTCGAACGAGACGATCTTGGGTGCCCCCGGACGCACGTCGGAGCGGGGCTCGGCGATGGCCCCGGCCATCACCTCGAGGATGGTCATGCGGGCCGTCTTGGCCTGGTCGAGGGCTTCGGCCAGCACCTCGGCCGGGATCCCGTCGATCTTGGTGTCGAGCTGGAGGGCGGTCACGAAGTCGGCACTGCCGGCCACCTTGAAGTCCATGTCGCCGAAGGCGTCCTCGGCCCCGAGGATGTCGGTCAGGGTGGTGTACTTGCCCTCGGCGTACACCAGGCCCATGGCGATACCGGCCACCGGGGCCTTGATGGGCACCCCGGCGTCCATCAGCGACAGGGTCGAGCCGCACACCGACGCCATGGACGTGGAGCCGTTGGACGACAGGACCTCGGACACCAGACGGATGGTGTAGGGCCATTCGTCCAGCGGCGGCACCACCGGGACCAGCGCCCGTTCGGCCAGCAGGCCGTGACCGATTTCACGACGCTTCGGTCCCCGCATGAACCCGGTCTCCCCGGTGGAGAACGGCGGGAAGTTGTAGTGATGCAGGTACCGCTTGCGGGTCGTCGGGTCGATCCCGTCGATCAGCTGGTCCATCTTCTTCATGCCCAGGGTGGTGATGTTGAGGACCTGGGTCTCACCCCGCTGGAACAGGCCGGAGCCATGCACCCGGGGCACGATGCCGACCTCGGCCGACAGGGGCCGGATGTCGGCCGGGCCGCGGCCGTCGATCCGGATCCCGTCGTTGACGATCCGGCGGCGGACCACGGCCTTGGACACGGCCCGGAAGGCGTTCTTGAGCTGACCGGTGACCTTGTGGTCGGTGCCGGCGTCGAACCGGGCGCCGAGCTCACCGACCAGTTCGTCGCGCAGGGCGTTCTCGGCGCTGGTGCGGTCGGTCTTGTCGCTGATGCCCATGACCTCGACGAGGCGAGCGTCGGCCGCCTCGCTCATGGCCGCGAACTGGTCGTCGGTGTAGTCGACCATGGGCGGGAACTCCATGAACGGCTTGCGACCCCCGGCCGCCTCCACCAGGTCGAGCTGGAGGGCGATCGCCGCCTTGATGTACTGCTCGGACTCCTTGAGTGCCCCGGCCAGTGCGGCCTCGTCGACCTTGGGGGCGCCCCCCTGGTAGTTGTTCCACGCCTGCTCGGTGCCCCCGGCCTCGACCATCATCACTGCGACGTCGCCGTTGTCAAGCTGGCGGCCGGCCACCACGATCTCGAACGAGGACTCGTCGCCCTCGCCGTAGCTGGGGTGGGGAATCCACTCACCCTCGGAGGTGTAGGCCAAACGGACGGCGCCGATGGGGCCACTGAACGGGATGTTCGAGACCATCAGGGCGGCCGAGGCGGCGTTGATGGCCAGAACGTCGTGGGGGTTCTCCTGGTCGGCCGACAGGACCGTGATGACCACATGGGTCTCGTTGCGGTACCCGTCGGGGAACGAGGGCCGCAGGGGCCGGTCGATCAGGCGGGCGGTCAGGGTGGCGGTGTCCGGGGCCCGGCCCTCCCGGCGGAAGAACGAGCCGGGGATCTTACCCGCGGCGTAGGACCGTTCTTCGACGTCGACGGTCAGGGGAAAGAAATCGGCGTTGTCACGGGGTGATTTGGCGGCGGTGGCCGTAGCGAGCACGGTGGTGTCGCCCATCCGGGCCATCACCGAGCCGCCGGCGAGGCCGGCCAGGCGGCCGGTCTCCAGCACCATGTCCGGTCCGTCTCCGTTGGTGACGGACCCGTGAACGGAAAGCGCTTCCGTCCTGGGATCGGTTGTCTCCTTGATTCGAACCCGCTGCGACCATCGCGGCGGGTTATGGCGCAGATCAGATCCCAGATTGCGATCACTCAGGACCCCTGCTCAGGACACCGCGGTTCACCGGGGCTTCGAGGAGATCCCGACCGGACCGGTCTTGAACGGGATGTGTGGTTCACACGTCGACCGTGTGAGGCACGAGCTGAGGAATCGGAAACTGGCAGCTGACCTCGCGCCGACGCCGGGCACGTCGCCTGACGCCGTCGACGGACCAGGATAGCGGGGCCGGGCCCAGCTCTGGTGGTACCCCGGTGACCATCATCACCACAGCCCGCCTCGAAGAGGCGGGCTGTGGGAAGAACATCGTCTGGCTCGCCCGACCCGGGCGGCCGGAGAATCAGCGGCGCAGACCGAGGGAGTCGCGCACGGTGCGGTAGCGCTCGACGTCGATCTTGGCCAGGTAGTCGAGGAGGCGCCGCCGGCGACCCACCAGCTTCAACAGGCCCTTCCGGCTGTGGTGATCCTTCCGGTGGGTCTTGAGGTGCTCGGTCAGATGGTTGATCCGGTCGCTCAGCAGAGCGATCTGCACCTCGGGGGAGCCCGTGTCGCCGGGGGTCTTGGCGTACTTCTCGATGGTGGGTGCCTTGGGGGGCAGGTTGGCGGCCGGCTTGCTCACGATGCGGTGCTCCTTGATCGAGGGTTGGAGGGGGGACCCGAGGCCCGGCCATCGCACCGGCTCGGCCAGGTCGACAGCGGCCGACCAGCGTACCGCTCCCGCCGGCCCCTCCCCTCCCCCGCCGGCGGGTTCGTCCGGCCGGGTCCGCGGGACGCCCGGATCCCGTCCGGGCGGTCCCACCCTCAGGCCAGGGGGAGCTCCTCGGCGATGCCGATCAGCTCGCCGCCGTCCAGGACCAGGGTCTGACCGGTCATCCAGGCCGCATCCGCAGCCAGGAACAGCGCGGCGCGGCCGATGTCCTCCGGTTCACCCAGCCGCTTCAGGGGGTACTGCTGGGCGATCTGGGGACCCCGTTCCCCCTCCCACAACACCCGGGCGAAGTCGGTTCGGATCAGGCCGGGGGCGATGCAGTTCACCCGGACCCCGGGTCCGAGCTCGGCACCCAGCTGTTTGGTCATGTGGATGAGTGCAGACTTGAGGATGCAGTACACGCCGAGCGCGGCCGAGGTGGAGTAGCCGCCCACGGAGGCGATGTTGATGACCGAGCCCCCGTGCTCCTGCATCCAGGTGCGCCAGGCGTTCTGGGTCCACAGGAAGGGGCCGCGCAGGTTGACCTCGTAGGTCTTGTCGAACGCGCCAGCCTCACAGTCGATGACGGGGCCGGCGTGCGGGTTGGTGGCGGCGTTGTTGACCAGCACGTCGAGCGAGCCGAACCGTTCGATGGTGTCGTCCATGATCGCCTGACCGCCCTCGAGGTCACCGGTGTGGCCGGCTCGCCAGTCGACCTGGCCGCCGCCGAGGTCGTTCAGCTCGTCCGCGGCGGCCTGGCACTTCTCGGCTTTTCGGGACACGATCATCACATTGGCGCCGGCTTTGGCGAACTCTGCCGCGATGCCCTTGCCGATCCCGGCGGAACCCCCGGTCACCAGCGCCGTCTTGCCGTCAAGTCGCAGATCCACGAATCCCCCTCGATCGGTGGGATCACCCGGCCCGTCGCCGGGTGATCCGGTGGATCCGCTCACCGTAGCCCTGGCCCGTGCCGGCGTTCACGGCCGGTCGAGCATCACCGCCTTGACCGCGGCCGGAACTTCACGCCGACTCGCCCGCCGCCGGGCCCGACGTCCGATGTCGCGGTCGGGGAGGGCCAGGACCACGGCGTCCAGTCCGAACCGACGGGCCAGGTAGGCGGTCCGGCGGGCGTGGAAAGCCTGGGTAACCAGGACGATCGGCTCGTCACCGTACCGTGCGGCGGCGGCTCGGCAGGTGGCGGCGGTGTTGACACCGGTGGGATCGGCCACGACACAGCCGGCGTCCACCCCCAGCCCGACTGCCGCCACGGTCATGGCCGCCGGCTGATCACCGTTGGCGTCGGCGGCGCCGCTCATCACCAGTTCCGACACCGCCCCGAGGTGCCACAGCTCGGCGGCGCCCTCCACCCGCCGGGCCAGGACCGTGGTGGGACGACCGTCGGGCCGCACCCCGGCCCCCAACACCACCGCCGCCCGGCGACCGTTCACCGCGACCGGACGGGTCACCACCCGGCTCCGGGTCCGCAGCCGGATCCAGCCGTGTCCGGCCGCGACCGACCCTGCCACCAACACGGCTCCGCCGCTCAGCACCGCCACGCCGCTCAGCACCGCCGCGGCGGCCGGGACTCCCTCGGAGGGCTCGAGTGTGCCCGGCTCAGAGGATCTGGGAGAGGAACAGTCGAGCCCGTTCCTCCTGGGGGGCGGTGAAGAAGTGCTCCGGAGTGCCCACCTCGACGATCTCGCCGTCGGCCATGAACACCACCCGATCGGCCACCTGGCGGGCGAACCCCATCTCGTGGGTGACCACGATCATGGTCATGCCCTCATGCGCCAGGGCAACCATCGAATCGAGGACCTCGTTGATCATCTCCGGATCGAGGGCCGAGGTGGGCTCGTCGAAGAGCATCACCTTGGGTTTCATGGCCAGGGCCCGGGCGATGGCCACCCGCTGCTGCTGGCCTCCCGACAACTGGCCCGGGTACTTGCCGGCCTGATCGGGGATCTTGACCTGGGCCAACAGGTCCATGGCCGCCCGTTCCGCCTCGGCCTTGGGGGTTCGTCGCACCAGCCGTGGCGCCAGGGTGACGTTCTCCAACACGGTGAGGTGGGGGAACAGGTTGAAGCTCTGGAACACCATGCCGGTCTCGCGACGGATCTCGGCGATATTGCGGACGTCGTCGGACAGGACCGTTCCGTCCACCACGATCCGGCCGGCATCGTGTTCCTCGAGACGGTTGATGCACCGGATCATGGTGGACTTGCCGGAGCCGGACGGTCCGATCACCACCACCACTTCCTGGCGGGCCACGGTGAGGTTGATGTCCTTCAGGGCCTGGAAGTCGCCGTAGAACTTCTCGACCCCTTCCATCACGATCATGTCGCTCATCGGCCTACCCCCAGACGGGACTCGAAACGTTGGCTCTCGCTCGACATGGTGTACGAACCGGCCCAGAAGATCAGCAACACGAACACCAGACTTTCCACGATCAGGCCCTGGCCCCGGAACTCGGTCTGGGCGGTGGAGGCCTCGGCGGCGGCGAGCAGATCGGTGACCACCATGGCCGCACCGACCAGGGTGGTGTCCTTGAACAGGCTGATGAACTGACCGACCAGGGCGGGAATCACGTTGCGGAGGGCCTGGGGCAGGACGATCCGGCGGGTGACGGCCAGGCCGGACAGGCCCAGGGCCCGACCCGCCTCGATCTGGCCGGCGGGAACCGACTGGAGGCCACCGCGGACGATCTCGGCCACGTAGGCGCCGGTGAACAGCACCAGCACCACGATCGCCTTGAGGACCGGTCCGGGGTCGAGGGTGTTGGGGATGAAGAACCCGATGGCCACATTGGCCATCAGCAACAGGGCGATCAGGGGTGTGCCCCGGAACAGTTCGATGTAGGCGGTGCACAGGAGACGGACGACCGGGTAGGCGGAACGCCGACCCAGGGCCATGATCACCCCGACCGGAAAACACAGCGTGATGGCCACCGCGGCGAGGGACAGGTTGAGCATCAACCCGCCCCAACTGTCGAGCGGCACCCCGGCGATGAGCAACCACACCAGGGCCAGGCCGCCGAGCAGCACGATCAGGACCACCGGTGTGGCGCTCCGACTCGGGATCCGGCTTCCGAGCAGGCGGGCGAGCACGAAACCGACCAGGGCGCCCAGGGTCAGCAGCCAGGGACCGGCGGTGGCGGTGAGCAGCAACAGCAGGAGCAGGGCCAGCAACCCGGGCCACAGGCGACCCACCAGCTCCAGGACCCGACGCCCCGGTGGTGGGGGTGGGCGGGGATCGAGCTCCCGCTGGCGACGGGCCAGGTGCCCGGCCACCAGACCGCCGAGGGCGGCGACACCGATGACGGCCACGTTCAGACGCCACAACTGGTCGGCCGGCCAGGTGCCCTTCATGAACAGCGACAGGTTGACCCGGATGATGTCCCAGCGGCCGGTGACGAACACGAACCGCAGGAACCGGTAGAGCACATACAGACCGAAGCCACCGACGACCACGGTGACCAGCAGGTCTCCGGCGGAGCGGAACAGGTTCTTGCGGGCCCAGCGCCAGGCGGCAGCCGGCCGGCTGCGCACCGCGACGGTCCGGTCGATCGGCGGCGGCGACGGGGACACGGCGCTCACCGGTCGACCACCTGCAGGCGACGGTTGGCCAGATTGACCAGGATCGACACGACCAACGAGAACGACAGGTAGATGGCGATCAGCACGATGTAGGCCGGCACGGCGGGGGCACGGTTGCCGATGGCGGTCGTGGTGACCTTGGTCAGCTCGAAGTAGCTCACCGCGAACCCGAGCGACGAGTTCTTGAGCAGGTTCAGGTACTGGTTGCCGATGGCGGGCAGGGCGATCCGGAACGCCTGGGGCAGGATGATCCTCCGCATCCGGGCCCACGAACCAAGCGCCAGGGCCGCGGCCGCCTCGAACTGACCCCGGGGTACCGCCTGGATGGAACCGCGGACGATCTCGGCGATATGGCTCGCGGTGTAGATCACGAGCGCGGCCAGGAGGGCGAAGTACTCGGGCTGGAGGACGATGCCACCGTCGATCCGTCGCCCGTCCACGGCCGGTGTCGACAGCTGGTCGCCGACCAGGAGGAACCCGACGAGGACCAGGCCGACGAACACCACCCCGCCCCACAGCAGATCCTGGGCCGGGGCCCCGGTGGCCGCGGCCTTCCGCTGGCGCCACCGCATGACGGGCCGGCCGGCGACGGCGGCGATGACGATCACCCCGAGCAGGGCCCACGGGTTGCCGACCAGCCACGGGACGGCCAAGCCCCGGTTGGACACGATCAGCAGGGAGCCGAGCTGCCATGGATCGTCGATCGGGGGCAGGGCGTTGAGCACGAGGCCCAGATAGGCGAACACCAGCAGACCGAGCAGGGGCACGTTCCGGATGATCTCCACGTACACCCGGCACACGGTGCGGACCAGGTAGTTGCCGGACAGGCGACCCATGCCGATCGCGGTGCCCAGCACGGTGGCGGCCATGATCCCCACCACCACGACCCGCAGGGTGTTGAGGGTGCCCTGGACAATGGCGTCACGGACCGGCTGGGTGCTCCGCATCGAGTTGCCGGGGATCTCGAACCCGGCCGGCTGATCGAGGAACGAGAAGTCGGTCGGGATCCCGATGTTGGCACTGTTGACCCGGACGTTGTTGACGAGGATCCCGATGATGAGCGCCGCCAGGGCCAGGGCGGCGAGTTGGAACACCCAGGCCAACACCCGCACATTGCGCCACGGCGGTGGTTTGGCGTCGGCCGCCACACGCGCCTCGACCCCGGTTGGTCGGTCGGCGTCGTGGTGGTCGTCGGGTTGGGCCATCGGTCTCGCGCTCACGGGCCGGTCGGTGGAGGGGAGGGAGCGCTCGGCCCCCACCGCGGTTGGCGGTGGGGGCCGAGCATCACGATTGACCTGCAGTGGTTGCCGTCAACCGGTCAGGATCGGCGATCAGCGGTACGGCGGTGAGTAGAGGAGGCCGCCGTCGCTCCACAGGGTGTTGAGGCGCCGCTCCACCCCGATGGGGGTCAGGTTGGCGTCGAAGATCTCCCCATAGTTCCCGACCTGGCTGACCACCTGGTAGGCGAAGTCGGTGGGTAGACCGAGCCCGGGGTCGAGCACGGTGCCGTCGACCGGCTGGCCGAGGAAGGTGACGATGCTGGGGTTTTCCGAGGAGGTGAACTCTTCGATGTTCACCGAGGTGATGCCCCACTCCTCGGCCTGGATGGTGGCGTACACCGCCCAGTTCACCGCGGCCGCCCACTGGCTGTCGCCGTCACGCACGGCGGGGGCCAGCGGCTCCTTGGAGAAGGTGCCGTCGAGGATGGTCAGGGCGTCCGGGCCCTCCGGGTAGACCGAACGGAGGCTGACGAGCTGGGAGTAGTCGGCCGACCAGCCGTCGCAGCGGCCCCCGACGAAGGCCTCCTGGATCAGGTCGGTGTCCTCGAAGGAGAGCACCTCGGCGGTCAACCCGAGGCGGGCGAACTCGGCCGAGACGTTGCCCTCGGTGGTGGTGCCCGACGCCACACAGACCGTGGTTCCCCCCATCTCCTCGAGACTGTTGTAGCTACCGGTGGCCACCATCATGCCCTGGCCGTCGTAGAACGTCGGCTGGACGAAGGTGGCCCCTTCGGAACCGTCCCGGCTGGCGGTGAAGGTGGTGTTGCGGACCAGGACGTCGATCTGGCCCGACTGGAGGGCGGTGAAACGGTCGTCGGTGGCGAGGTCGATGAACTCGACGGCCTCGGCGTCGCCGAGTACGGCGGCGGCGATGACCCGGCAGAAGTCGGCGTCGAAGCCCTGATGGCTGCCGTCGGCTTCGAGCACCGCGAACCCGGGCAGGGCGTCACGGGTGCCGCACTTGACCACCCCGGCCTCCTTGACCGCGTCAAGGGTGCTGCCCCCCTGGGCCAGGTCGACGGTGCCGGACTCGCCACCCTCGGTGGAGGAGTCCGTCCCGCTGGAGTCGCTCGCCTGGTCGTCGGTGGTGTCGGACGTGCAGGCTCCGGCCACCAACGCTGCCGCGAAACACAAGCAGAACAATCGGATGAGTCGACTGGCTGAACGACGGGACCGATTCTCGTCCATTCGGGTTTCTCTCCTCAGGTTGCGGGCCCATTACCCTCAGCTGAACCGCGGCCGGTTCGCCGTCAAATACGGGCAATTGGGTGCCTGAACCCTAGTCGCTCCCCCTGCGGGGTCAATGACTGTTGCGGAGAAGCTCCGAGGCCGTAACGATGTCTCGCTGCAACTGCCCGGCCAGTGCCTCGATGCCGTCGAAGCGCCGTTCGGGGCGCAGATGGTGGAGGATCTCGACCCGAGCCGCCTCGCCGTAGAGGTCGCCCTCGAAACCGATCAGGTGAGCCTCGACGAGAGAATGTTCCGCATTGTCATAAAACGTCGGCCGCTTGCCGATGTTGACCGCAGTCGGCCATCGTTCACCGTCCGGCCGCACATACCATCCGGCGTAAACGCCATCTGCCGGCAAAGCGAGACCCCGCGGCACGGCCACGTTGGCGGTGGGAAAGCCGATGGTGCGGCCCCGCTGATCACCCTCGGTCACCGGACCCCGGATCTCGAACGGGCGCCCCAACATATGGGCCGCGGCCTCCACCTCGGATCGTTCCAGAGCCCGCCGCACCGCGGTAGACGAGACGGGCTGGACCCCACCGTTGGCCCCTTCCAGGAGGTCGAGGGCATGCACCTCGAAGCCGTACTTCTCGCCCAGCTCGGCCAGCATCTCGGTGGTCCCCTCCCGACCCTTGCCGAAATGGAAATTCCCGCCGACCACGACCACCCGGGCCCGCAGGGCGCCGACGATCAGCTCCTCGACGAACTCGGCGGCCGGTTCGGCCGCCCGGTGGGCGTCGAAGGGGACCACGACGGTGGTGTCGATTCCCTGATCGGCCAGCAGTTCGAGCTTGTGGTCGAGCCCGGTCAGGAGCTTCGGCGCCGACTCGGGCCGGATGACGGTGGCCGGGTGGGGGTCGAAGGTGATCAGTGCGGTGGCCACACCGAGTTCGTCGGCCAGTTCCCGGGTCCGGCGGATGACCAGCTGGTGGCCGAGGTGAACCCCGTCGTAGACGCCGATGGTCACGGCGTGTTCGCCCTCGAGGTCGAGAGGCCCTTCGGTGTCGCGCACGCATCTCACAGAGTGCAGAGGTTACCGGTCGACGCCGATCAGGACCCGTTCGGGGACGAGGCGGCCGTCGTCGAGCGTGGCGATGGCGACCAGGGTGTCGTTGGTGTCGCACACCGCGAACGGCGCCACCCCGGTCGGTTCCGGTGAGCCGGGCGCCGGTCGGGGGGCCTCGATCCGCACCGACCGTTCGATGGCGACACCCTGACCGTGACCGATGGCCCGGACGTCGTCGGCACCGATCACGATGGCGGGAAGGTGGGCCACCAGCTCCCGGAGCGGGCGCAGGGCGAGGTCGTCGAGATCGCAGGCGTCGTCCAGGGTGAAGGGCCCCACCGAGATGCGGCGCAGGGCCGCCAGGTGGGCGCCGCCGCCCAGGGCAGTACCCAGGTCGGCGGCCAGGGACCGGACGTAGGTACCCGAGGAGCACACGACGTTCACCTCGTAGACGAGGGGGTCTTCGGTGGGACTGGTGTCGAACCGGTGGACGGTGATGGGCCGGGGCGGACGTTCCACCTCGGTCCCCTCCCGGGCCAGCTCGTGGAGCCGCCGGCCGCCGACCCGGACGGCCGAGACCATGGGGGGCACCTGGAGCCCGGGGCCGACCATCGTCTTGGCCGTCGCCGCCACCTCGTCGGCGGAGACGGTCATGGTGTGGGTGGCGGTGACCTCGCCCCCGGCGTCGAGCGTGGAGGTCTCGGTACCGAAGCGGATCCGGCCCCAATAGCCCTTGTCGACCCCGGTCACATAGTTGAGCAGCTTGGTGCCGGGCCCGACCCCGAGGACCAGGACGCCGGTGGCGTCGGGGTCGAGGGTGCCGGCGTGGCCCACCTTGCGGGTGCCGAGGGCCCGACGGACCTGGTCGACCACGTCGTGACTGGTGCAGCCGGCGGGCTTGTCGACGATCAGGGCTCCGGCGGCCCCGGAGTCGGGACGGCGGCGCCGGCTCACCGGTCGTCGGCCTCCGCCGGGGACGCGTCGTCCGGATCGTCGGCTCCGGTGTCGAGCCCGGCCAGGATCTCGTCGATGCGGGCCCCCGACCGGATGGCCGGATCGAAGGCGAAGACCACCTCGGGGGTCTTGCGAAGGCGGGCCGACCGGGCGATGGCCGCCTGCAGCGGTTTGCGGTAGTCCTCGGCCAGGATCTCCAGGATCTCCTCGTCGGCCTCGGGATCGGCGTCGAGGGCGGACAGGAAAACCTGCGCCCGGTCGAGCTCGGGGTCGACCTCGACGCCGGTCACGGTGAGGAGGCCGAGCCGGTCGTCGTCGACCCGGCCCAGTTCGTCGGCCACGATCTCGTGGATGAGGGCGTTCAGTCGGGCCGTCCTGGGGTACTGGCGGTTGGTGGACGGTCGGGACTTGCGGCGAGCGCCTCCCCCACCGCTGCGCCCTCGCGGGCTGGGTCGTCGGCTCATAAGGTGATCCTCCGCGATGCTGAGGTGGTGACGACGGGCGGGCGCCCGGTCATTCCTCCCACCAGGAACGTTCGGATTCGATGATGTCGATGTCGTGGGTCGACCACAGGTAGCGATCGATCTCGTCGGCCGTGTGTTCGACCACGGCTGGGGCCGAGCCGACCACCGTCACCCCAAGCGTGGCCCGCTGCCACAGGTCCTGGTGGTCGACCTCGGCCACCCCCACGCCCGTCATCCGATCGAGATGACGTACCACGGGGGTGACCAGGGATCGTTTGGCCTTCAACGACTGGCAGGTCGGCAGGTGGAGCTCCACCCGGATCACGAGCACGTACACCGCTGGGCTCCGATGTCAGACAGCCGGGTCAGGCCTCGCGGGGAATCTCCCGCTCCTCGTAGGTCTCGATGATGTCGCCCTCCTTGAGGTCCTGGAAATCGGACAGGCCGATACCGCACTCGTAGCCGGACGACACCTCGCGGACGTCGTCCTTGAACCGTTTGAGCGACTGGATGGCGCCATGCCAGATGATCGTGCCTTCCCGCAGGAAACGCACCTTGGAACCTCGGGTGATGACGCCGTTGGTGACCATGCAGCCGGCCACGGCGCCGACCCGGGGGATCCGGAAGACCTCGCGCACCTCGGCCTCACCGGTGACCACTTCCTCGGTCTCCGGTTCGAGCATGCCGAGCATGGCGTTCTCGATGTCCTCGAGCAGCTTGTAGATGATCTCGTAGGTCCGGATCTCGACCTTTTCCTGCTCGGCGAGCTCCCGGGCCTTGCGGTCGGGCCGGACGTTGAAGCCGATGATGGTGGCGTTGGACGCCGCCGCGAGCTGGACGTCGTTCTCGGTGATGCCGCCCACGCTGCGCATAACGAACGCCAGCTTGACCTCGTCGCGCTCGAGCTTGCGGAGGCTGTCGGTGACCGCTTCGAGCGACCCGTTGACGTCGGCCTTGACGATCAGGTTGAGGGTGGCGACCTCGCCCGACTGGATCTGCTTGAAGATGTCCTCGAGCTTGGCTCCGCCACTGGTGGCCGAGGCGTCCCGACCGAGGCTGGCCAGGCGCTGCCAGTGTTCCCTGGTGTCGGCCACCTTGGTGGCCACCTTCTCGTTGGGGGCGACGATGAACGGATCGCCCGCCTCGGCGACCTCGCTGAGACCGAGCACCTGGACCGGGGTGGACGGGGCAGCCACCTTGACGTTCTCGCCCCGGTCGTTGATCAGGGCTCGGACCCGGCCCCAGGCCGCGCCGCTCACCATCGGATCACCGACCCTGAGGGTGCCCCGCTCGACCAGCACGGTGGCCACCGGGCCACGACCGATGTCGAGGTGGGCTTCCAGTACGGTGCCGGCGGCCCGACCGTCGGGGGTGGCCCGGAGATCCTCGATCTCGGCCACCACGAGGAGGTTGTCGATCAGGTCCTCGACGCCTTCGCCGGTCATGGCCGACAGGGGCACCATGATCGTGTCGCCGCCCCAGTCCTCGGGAATGAGACCACGCTCGGAGAGCTGGGTCATGACCCGCTGCGGGTCGGCCCCTTCACGGTCGATCTTGTTGATGGCCACCACGATCGGCACCTCGGCCGCCCGGGCGTGATCGAGGGCCTCCAGGGTCTGGGGCATGACCCCGTCGTCGGCCGCGACGACCAGGACGACGATGTCGGTGGCGTCGGCGCCCCGGGCCCGCATGGCGGTGAACGCCTCGTGACCGGGAGTATCGAGGAAGGTGAGCACCCGACCCTCGTGGTTGATCTGGTAGGCCCCGATGTGCTGGGTGATACCACCGGCCTCACCTTCGACCACATTGCTGGAACGGATGCGGTCGAGCAGGAGGGTCTTGCCGTGGTCGACGTGGCCCATGACGGTGATCACCGGCGGGCGGATCGGCCAGGATTCGACCTCTTCCTCTTCCACCTCTTCCTCGAACTCGAGCAGCTTCCGCAGCTCGACCTCTTGCTCCTCACCAGGGTCGACGAGCTTGATCTCGGCACCGATATCGGCGGCGAACAGTTCGATCATCTCGTCGGTGAGTGACTGGGTGGCCGTGACCATCTCACCATTGGTGAGCAGGAACCGCACCACGTCGGCCGCGGTCCGGTTGAGCTTGGGACCGAGATCCTGGGCGGTGGAGGCCCGTTCGATGACCACGGTGCCGTCGGGCACCGGTGCGTCCTCGGCCGAATAGGTGGGGACGTCCATGGGCGTGAGCTCTTCCATGGAGCGACGCCGACGGCTCTTACGACGAGGCCGACCACGGTTGGGCTGGCCGCGCCCGGGAGGGCCACCTCGCCCGCCACCGGGGCCACCGCGGCCGGGAGGACCGCCGGGACGACCGCCGCCACCACCGGGGGCCGGGGCACGGAAGCCACCGCCGCCGCCGGGACGACCGCCGCCGGGGCGACCACCACCGCCACCAGGGCCGCCACCAGGAGGACGGCTGCGGGGCCCGCCACCAGGAGGAGGCGGGATGAGCTTGCCGGCACGACTGCGCGGCGGGCCGGGCGGAGGCGGGATCGGTTTACCGCTCTGGGCGACCGGGGGCTTGGGGGGTCCGCCGGCACCGGGCTTGGCCGGTGCGTCGGACGCCGGAGCGCCGGCCTGGGCGGACGCTTCGGAGGCGGCCGGTGATGGCGTGGCCGCCGCGGGGGCGGGGGCCGGTGATGGCGTTTCGGCCGCGGCCGGACGCGACGCGTGGGCCGGGGCCGGAGGGGCCGCGGCCGGACTCACCACCGACGGATCCGGAGCCGATGGGGCCGGAGGGGCGGG
>JBKDZN010000102.1:0-3631 GCA_047971245.1 Acidimicrobiales bacterium | reverse complement strand
CCTTGGGCCGCACGATCTCCCAGGACAGGCCGGGCACCGACAGGCAGCCCTCGTCGTACACCCATTCACCCCGCGACTCGTTGATCACCGGGTTGACCAGGACCTGCGGCCCGTCCCCGATGTCGTAGACGAACAGGCGACGCTGCACGCCGACCTGCGGTGCGGCCAGCCCGAGGCCCGGCTCGGCGTACATCGTAGTCAGCATGTCCTCGGTGAGCCGTACCAGTTTGCCGTCGATGTCGGTGACCTCGTCGGCCACCCGACGCAACACCGGATCACCGTAGACACGCACCTGGTAAGGACTGGACATGGTCTCAAGGGTAGCGTTGGCCGACGTGCCGCCCCCCGATCAGTACTTCCGGTCCGAGCCGACCGTGGCCTCCGACGAGCGCACCGTCGACCTGGTCCTGCCTGATCTTCGGCTCACCCTGCACACCGATCGGGGGGTGTTCTCCCGGGACGGTGTCGACCTCGGCACCCGCCTGCTGCTGCTCGACGGGCCGGCCCCGACACCGGGCGACCGGGTCCTGGTCGACGTGGGCGCCGGCTACGGGCCGATCGCCTGCGCCCTCGCCGTCCGCAACCCGGAGGCCGAGGTGTGGGCGGTCGAGGTGAACCGCCGGGCCCGGGACCTGTGCCGGGCGAACGCGACCGCCGCCGGCCTGACCAATATGACCGTGGTCGACCCGGCCGAGGTGCCCGACGGTCTCGTGGCCGACCGGATCTGGTCGAACCCGCCGATCCGGATCGGGAAGCCGGCCCTCCGGGGGCTGCTGACCGGCTGGCTCGACCGGCTCGCCCCCAACGGCTCCGCCCACCTGGTGATCCAGCGCCACCTGGGTGCGGATTCGATGCAGGCCTGGTTGAGGACGCGGGGTTGGCGGGTGGATCGCCGCCGGTCGGCGAAGGGGTACCGGTTGTTCGACGTCGAGCACCAGGCGGGCGTCACGGGAGCCACCGGCCCGACCGGGCCCCCGTCCGAGCACAGCGACGAGCGGGGAGGCCGCGAATGAGCGGGGAGTCACGTCATCGACCCGACGGGACCGGGCCGGGCCGGCGCCGGTCCCGACCCCAGCCCGAGCCGGGGGAACGGCCGCTCGGCTCGACCAACCTGAAACGGCTGCACCGCAGCTGGCGCCGCCGCACCCAGCTCGATCTCGGCCTGATCCTGGATGGGGTCCAGAAACCGTTCAACGTCGGCGCCGTGTACCGATCGGCGGCTGCCTACCGGGCCGCCACCGTCTGGCTGGTGCCCCCATCACCCGGGCCGGACGACCCCGGGGTGTCCCGCACCGCCTTGGGATGTGAACGCCTGGTGACCACGGTCCGGGCCGACACCGGACCGGACGCGGTGGCCGACGCCCGGGGCCGGGGTCTGGTGACGGTGGCCATCGAGCTGACCCCCTCGGCCCGGCCCCTGTTCGAGCTCGATCTCGGCCCGGCGGTCTGTCTCATCCTCGGTCACGAGGACCGGGGCGTCCACCGCTCCACCCTTGCCGCGGTCGACGAGGTCGCCTACCTGCCCCAGCTGGGCAAGGTCGGATCGCTCAATGTGGCCCAGGCGGCTACGGTGGCCATCTACGAGACGGCCCGGCAACAGTGGAGCGGGCCGGGTCGCTGAGCGGTCGGCCGGCCGTTCAGATCCGCTCGTAACTCCAGGCCAGGGGCCGGTCCCCGTCGTAGGGCATGGTCCCGTGGAAGGCTCGTTCGTCGCCGTCGAAGACCAGGGGGACGAAATGCCGGTCACCAGCCCACATCGGCAGACCCGGGTCGGGCGCCTCGCACGCGGCCAGGAGGCGGACCCGGTCGACCCATTCGAGGGTCCCCTCGGCGTTGGCGGCCGGCGGGGATCCGGTCCATCCGGTGGCGAGGAACACGAACCCCAGCCACGCCTCGCGGCTGGGGCCGAAGTTCGTCCAGGTGATGGTGCCCCGCAGGGCGACCTCGGTGAGGGCCAGGCCGGTCTCCTCCCGGATCTCGCGGCGCAGCCCGTCGGTGATGCTCTCGTCGGGTTCCACCTTGCCGCCGACGCCGTTGACCTTGCCGAAGTGATCGTCGTCCGGCCGGGCGTTGCGGCGCACCATGAGCACCCGGTCGGTGTCGCCGTCCCACAGGTAGGCCAGGGTGCCGACGATCGGCGTGAAGACCATGACGCCCGACGATAGGGGCCCGACCGGCCAACCCGGCCCGGCCTGGAGCGGGTTGGCCGCTCAGGCCCGGGGCGGGTCGACGGCGACCCGGACCCGCCCGGCCGGTCGGGGGGCCGCCGCCAGGGCCTCGGCCAGGGCCTCGGGGGTGGACGCCCGGGCCAGGTACCGCCCGGCCCCGATCGGGCCCATCACCCCGATGGGTTCCCCCGCCGGGTTGTGTTCCAACCAGGTCGCCAGCGACCCGGCCCCGGTGCCGGCCAGTTCGGCGAGCGCGCCGAACGGGGGCAGCCCGGTGGCTCGGCGCAGCCCGGTTTCGGCGTCGAGGAACCGGCCGGGGTCGGCCCGCACGGCCGCGGTGAGGACCCGATGCTCGGGCACCCGGGTCTGCACCACGATCCGACCGCCGTCGCCCCGGTTCCCGACGAGGCGGGCCGCGTGGGCCAGCAGGGTCATCGCCTGTTCGGCGGCGCGGTAGCGGGGGGCGAGCAGTTCGGCGTCGATGTCGAGGAAGACGACGGTGTCGACCGCCCGCAGCCGGACCAGGGCCGCCTCGGTGCCCACCATGACCCGGGTGGTACGACGATCGGTGGCGTCATGCCCGGCGGTCAGCTCGTCCACCGGCCCGCCGACCAGGGCGGCCAGGTGTTCGGCCGCACCGTTCACCCCGAGCCGCAGCCGTTTGAGCGCGGTGGCTCCACAGGCGGCGCACACCACCGGGCGGGTCTCCCCGGTGGACGGGCTCTCGAGCCGGCCGTCGCGTTCCACCATCAGGTGTTCACCGTCGGTGGTCCGCACCAGTTCGCCGCAGCGGCCGCAGGCCATCATCACCGACCGTCCGGTGCGGTTGAGGACAGCCAGGACCCGGCCGGGGCCACGGACCACCTCGGTCACCCGGGGGGAGAAGAGCCCCGACCGGCCCGGCTCCTCGCCCCGCCGATCGACCACCTCCACCAGGGGCCAACCCGCCCGTTCCTCGGTCCGGCTCGGCACGGTGGTGGCGGTGGCCGCGACGGTCCCGGCCACCGATGGGCACGGTGACACCAGGTGGCAGGTGATCCCGGCCCGCCGGGCCCGCTCGATGGCCACGTCCCGGGCGTGCCAGGTCGGGTTGCGTTCGTTCTGGAGGGCATCGTCGTGTTCGTCGACCACGATGATCGCCCCCAGTTCGGGGACCCGGGCCCACACCGCCGAGCGGGCCCCCACCACCACCCCGCCCCGGCCGGCCGCCGCCGCCCATTCCCGGGGGTGGACGCGGACGCTCAGGCCGAGGCGCCCGAGGGCACCGGCGAGCTCACCGGCTTGGGACACCCGGGGACAGACCACCACGGTATCGCCCGTGATCAGGGAGGCGAGGAACGGGGCCAGCGGCCCGGCCGGGGGCCGGCGGTGGAGGACCACGCTGCCCGTGGTGGGGTCACCAGGCGCCGCCGGGCGGTCGGGTCGGGGCGGGAGGCTCCGGACCCGGGTGGGCGGTGAGGCGG
>JBKDZN010000101.1:0-22272 GCA_047971245.1 Acidimicrobiales bacterium | reverse complement strand
CGCCAACGACGGGTCGTGGAAGACGTCGCGGCCCCGGTGGACGACCACGGCCGACTGGCTCGGCTCGCCGGCCGAACCGACCACACCCGAGGCGGGGTACCGGATCCTGGTCGAGGCGTGGCTGCGCCGGTTCGGTCCCGGCACCGAGGACGACCTGGTCTGGTGGCTGGGGGCGACGAAGGGTGCGGTGCGAACGGCTCTCCGGGACCTCGACGTGGTCTCCGTGACCGTGGACCGGAACCGGCACGACCGTGACGGCGGTCCCGGCGCCACCGACACCGGAGGGACCGATCCCGTCGGGGCGGGTCGGACCGCCTACCTGATGGCCGACGACACCGATCCCGTCGACCCGCCCGAGCCCTGGGCCGCCCTGCTCCCGGTCCTCGACCCGACCACGATGGGTTGGAAGCACCGGGGCTTCTATCTCGGTCCTCACTACGAACGGCTCTTCGACCGCAACGGCAACGGGGGGTCGACCGCCTGGTGGGACGGGAGGATCGTGGGCAGCTGGGCCCAGCGTCCCGACGGGGAGGTGGTGGTCGTTCCCGTCGAGGATGTGGGGGCGGACGCCATGGCCGCGCTCCGCCACGAGGCCGACCGGCTGACCGCCTTCCTGGCCGGAGACGTGATCAGGACGACGTTCCCGTCACCGGCGGCGCGGGCCTGGACGGCGTCGGCCGGTTCGTGACCGCCGCGCCCTCGGGACCGGCATCGCCCAGGTCCTCCAGGATCTGCTCCAGGCTCAGGGCGGGTGCGTAGTGCCAGCCCTGCAGCTCGGTGAAACCGACCGAGCGGGCCTCGGCCCGTTGCTCGTCGGTTTCCACTCCCTCGGCCACCACCCCCAGGCCGAGGTCGGAGGCCAGGCTGACCACCGCCTTGGCGATCGAGTGCTCGGTGGTTCCCGGGTTCAGGCGAGCCACGAAACTCCGGTCGACCTTGACCGCGGCCAGGGGGAGTTCCCGCAGGTGTGACAACGACGAGTAGCCGGTGCCGAAGTCGTCGAGGGCGAGGGAGACTCCGGCCTCGGCCAGGGTCCGCAGATGGTCGGTGGCGATGTCGCCCACGTCGAACGCGGCACTCTCGGAGATCTCCACCCAGATGGCAGCGGTGTCGAGGCGATGGAGGGCGATGGTGTCCAGCACCACCGCGCAGAAGTCGGGTTGCAGGATTCTCAGGGCGGAGAAGTTGGCGGCGACCCGGAGGGTGGGGGCCACCGCCCGCAGCCGGGCGGCCGCCCGGCAGGTCAGCTCGAACGCCTTGCGATCGAACTCCCAGACCAGGCCGCTGCCCTCGGCGGCGGCCAGGAAGGCCGAGGGGGGCATCAGGTTCCCGTCCTCGTCGACGCAGCGGGCCAGGGCCTCGAACCCGACGACCACACCGGTGGCCGCATCGACCAGGGGCTGGAAGTGCATGACGAGCTGGTTCAGGTCGATGGCCCGCCGGAGCAGTTCCCGCTGGCGTGCCTCCACCTCGGCCAACCCGGCCAGTTCGGCGTCGTACATCACGACACAGTCCCGACCCCGGGCCTTGGCCGCGTAGAGGGCGATGTCGGCCTCCTTGAGCAGGGCGTCCTCCTCGATGCCGACCGGACGGATCAGACCCACCCCGATGGAGCAACTCAGCGTGAACTGTCGTTCCCGGGCCAGCAGCGGGGCCGCCAATCGGGTCCTCACCTCCTCGGCCCGCTCCAGGGCCTCGGCGGTGGTGGCCACCCGGGCGAGGAGGAGGAATTCGTCGCCGCCCAGCCTGACCAGCAGGTCGCCGGGCCGGCTGGTGGCCGAGAACAGGCGGTCGGCGACGCCCCGGATCACCGCGTCACCGGTCCGGTGGCCGTGGGTGTCGTTGATCAGTTTGAAGTTGTCGAGGTCGATGAGGCAGCCGGCGATCAGGCGCGGGTCACTCCCATCCGCGGCCACGGCGGCCAGGTGTTCCTCCAGTTGGCGACGGTTGGCGAGGCCGGTGAGCTGATCGTGCAGGGCCCGTCGACGCAACTCCTGTTCGGCCCGTCTGGTCTCGGTCACATCGTGCAGGCCGAGGACGGCTCCGATGATGGCCTGGTCGCCGTCCACGATGGGACGGCCGTTCACCACCAGATGGCGCATGACCCCGCCGGCCACCACCGACACCCGGTGATCGTTGAGCCGCTCACCGGCGGCGATCCGGCGGAGGGGGTGCTCCCCGGCGGCCAGGACCCGACCGTCCTCGTCGTGGAAGCGGACCGAGTCCACGTCGAGCTCCGGGGTCGGCAGACCGGCGGGCAGCCCGAGCAGGGAGCGGGCGGCGTCGTTGACGACGAGGGCGGTGCCCAGCTCGGCGACGGCGATGACCCCGTCGTGGAGCTGTTCGAGCGCCGCGTTGGCCACCTGCCGGGTGCGGCGCATGTCGTAGAGCATCTCGACGTCGGTGTCGCCGCTGCGAAGCGACACCACCAGACCGCCGACGACCGGGTCGGCGATCCGGTCGTTGCCGGTGGCCTCGACCCGCACGTACCTCCCGGTGCCGTCGAGCACCCTGATCATCAGCCGGTAGACCTGGTCGCCGTTGCTCAACCTGACCATGGCGGCGAGGGTCTCTTCCACGTCGTCGGGGTGGACCAGGGTCACGACCTCGGTCCCGACGAGTTCGCTCGGTGGCCGACCGAGCAGGGTGGCGGTGGCCCGCGACGCGTAGCGGAACCTCAGGTCGGCGCCGATGACCACCACCGCATCGCGCATGGCGTCGACGATCCCGGCCGCCAGTTCGCCGGTGTTCGAGGGCTGCATGCCCAGTGCGGTGCCGCACAGGCGGGCGAGGCCGTGCAGCACGTCGGCCCCGACCTGCTCACCGGAGCGGACACTCAACGAACCGACCAGCCCCGCGTCCGGGTCGTGGATGGCCACGGCGGTCCACCCACCGGCCCGGGCCCGACCCCTCCCCAGTTCGACCAGGGCGGCCTCGGCCGCCAGCAGGCGGCGCGGTTGGAGGATGGCCGAGCCGAATCCGCCCACGACCATGGCGTGGTCGTGTTCGAACACGACCACCTCGGCGTCGTCGCCGCTGAGGGTGCGAGCCATCCGCACCACGTCGATGACGATCGGATGGCCCCCCAGCACGGACGCGGCGGGGTGCCGACGTTCGGTCCCAATACTCACGCCAACGCCATCGGCAACCGACCTCGTTCACCTGAGCCGGAAACCCCGGGTGGACGGTCAGCTGATGGCGGTGGCGTGCCCCTCCCAGTAGGGGGCCCGCAGCTCCCGCTTCAGGACCTTTCCCGGACCGGACTGGGGCAGGGGTTCGACGCGGAACTCCACCGAGCGGGGCACCTTGTAGCCGGCGATCAGGCCCCGGCAGTGGTCGATCAGCTCCTCGGCCTCCGCCCCGACCCCGTCCCGGCGGACCACCACTGCGTGCACGGCCTCCCCCCACTCCTCGTGCGGGATCCCGAACACGGTGGCCTCCAACACGGCCGGGTGGGTGTAGAGCACGTCTTCCACCTCGGTGCAGTACACGTTCTCCCCACCCGAGATGATCATGTCCTTCGAGCGGTCGAGCAGGAAGAGATAGCCCTCGTCGTCGAGCCGGCCCACGTCGCCCGACCAGTACCAGCCGTCACGCAGGGCGGCCCCGGTCTGCTCGGGCTTGTTCCAGTACCCGGCCATGATGTTGGCCCCCCGGATGGTGACCTCACCGGCGTCACCGGTCGGCAAGGGGTCACCGTCGGGGTTCCGGATCACCACCTCCACGCCCATGACGGGCTGGCCGGCGGAGCGGGCCCGCTCGTCGTCCGCCGCCACCAGGGCGGCCTCGGCGGGCAGACCGGTGACCAGTGGTGCCGTCTCGGTGGCCCCGTAGAGGTGGAGCAGCCGGACCCCGGGGAAGGCGGTGAGGCCGCGCCGCAGGACCTCATTGGCGATGGGGGAGCCGCCGTGGGCGAACACGGTGAGGCTCGACACGTCGCGCGGGTTGACGATCTGTTCCTCGACCGCGGCGGCCACCATGGTGGGCACGCCGAGGGTCTGGGTGATCCGTTCCCGTTCGATCAGATCGAGCATGGTGCCGGGCGCGAAAGCGGGCAGGATGACCTGGGTGGCCCCCAGGTACACCGACTGCAGCAGGCTGGTCGACCCGGCGGCATGGAACATGGGGGCCATGACCAGGTAACGGTCGTCACCGGACATCGGCTGGATGAACTGGCTGTGGATCGCGTTCGACACCAGATTCCGGTGGGTCAGCATCACCCCCTTGCTGACCCCGGTCGTCCCGCCGGTGTAGAACAATCCGGCCAGGTCGGACTCGCCCACCGAGCCCTCGTCGAAGGGGACGGGCTCGGCGCCGGCCAGGAGGGCCTCGTAGTCGCCCTCGTCGATCCGGAAGACCCGGTCGACCAGGGCGGCCAACGGGCCGGGATCCCGGTCGCAGAACAGGATCCCGGCGCCGGAGTCCTTCAGGGCGTAGGCCAGCTCCGGTTCGGCCCACCGGAAGTTGAGGGGCACCTGGACCCGGCCGGACATCGACACCCCGAGGTAGAGCTCGGCGAAGGCAATCGAGTTGAACGACAGCACCGCGATCCGGTCTCCCGGGGAGGTTCCCAGGTCGATCAGGGCGCCGTGGAGCCGCCGGAGCCGGGTGCCGAGCTCGGCGTAGGTGAGTCGGGTCCCGTCACACACCAGGGCCTCGTTGCCCGCGGCCACGGTCTCGGCCCGGCGGAGCGAATGGATGAAGGTCTGCACGTTCCCGAGTATCGCGCGTCGGTGTGTCACCCGACACTCGACGGTGGGCGCTCCGGTCGGCCCTCAGCCGCCCTCACCATAGTCCCGTCCCACCTCGTCGATGTGCTGCAACTGGGCCTCGACCTCACCCACGAAGCCCCGATGGCCGCCCCGGGTGACCCGTTCCACGATCACGTACGACAGGGCACCGAGGGGGATCGGCAACCAGAAGTTGATCAGGCGGTAGGCCACCACACCGATCGACGCCTCGGCCCGGGGGGTCCCGAAACCGACCAGGGTGGGGATGAGGACGGCCTCGATGACGCCGAGCCCACCCGGGCTGACCGGGATGGCGGCCAGCACATTGGCCAACCCGTAGGCCACCAGCACGCCGACCACACCGGGCCGGTGACCGAACGCGGCCAACATCAGCCACAGGGCCGCCGCGTCAAGCAGCCAGTTCGCCGCGGCCAGACCGACCACCAGTCGGAGCAGGTGCCGGTCGGCGGCCAGCAGGCGGAGCTGGTCGGCCAAGCCGATGATGATCTCCCGGACCCGGTCGCCGCTGAGGCGGGGCAGCCGACCCACGAGGGCCGACACCCGGTCGGCGAGTCGGGTCCGGTGACGGAGCATGTTGACCACCGCGGCCGAGAACACCCCGATCAGGACCGCTCCAACGGTGGCCGCGGTGGCGTAGACGGGATGGAAGCCGGAGATCGGGATGGAAACGGTGAGCGCCAGCCACAGGATCGCGTTGAGGACCACCGCCGAACCGATCGCTTGCAGACCCAGGGCCGCCGACAGGGCATGCGGCGCCACCCCGGCCCGGGACAGCAGCCGGTAGTTGACCGCGGCGGTGGTCGCGGCCCCGCCCGGCACGACATGGCTCACCCCGGTCGACGCCATGACCGTACCGAACGACACCCCGAGGCTCGGGCGCTGATCGGCGGGCAGGAGGAGTTGGATCAGGCGGGCGTAGGCCAGCAGGCACGACATCTCGAGCACGACGGCCCCGAGCAGGTACCACGAGTTCACCGATCCGATGACGCTCAGGGCCTTGCGCACCCCACCGATCTGGGGGATCACGAACAGATGGATCACCAGCGCGAAGGCCAGCAGCTTGACGGCCCGGCGGGCCGAGTTGACCAGAACGTGGCTCACAGATCGTAGGCCGATCGGGGGATCGCCCGCCGCGGTCCGGCGACCTCGACGGTGGACACAAGAATCCGTCGCCTGGCGAGTGTAGGTTCTATGGACCGCTTCTGCGGTGACGCGGGCCGTGCCGACCCCCCGGGCACGGATCGGCGGCCGGCCCGTGCGGGGACGAGAGGTCATGAGCACCCAGTCTGACAAGCCGTCGGCCCGCGATCCTTGGAGCGGGTACGGGTCGGGCCGCACCTGGATCGAGAGTGATCTTCGCCTCGCCCGCATGGTCGGCCGGCCGGTACGTGAGTTCATGCACGTGGAGACGGCCAGCGGGTTCGTCCTGCTGGCCGCCACCATCGCCGCCCTGGTGCTGGCCAACACCGCCTGGGGAGACGACATCGCCAGGATCTGGGACACCGAACTGGTGCTGTTCGAGGTGGGCGACTTCCATCTGGCCGAGACGATCGGGCACTGGATCAACGACGGTCTGATGGCCATCTTCTTCTTCGTCGTCGGCCTCGAGATCAAGCGGGAACTGGTGGACGGGGAGTTGACCGACCGGCGACGGGCCGCGATGCCCGCCATCGCCGCCCTGGGCGGGATCATCGTCCCGGCCACCATCTACCTTGCCCTGAACGCCGGCGGGGCCGGGGCCAACGGGTGGGGGATCCCGATGGCGACCGACATCGCCTTCGCGGTCGGGGTCCTCGCCCTGCTCGGCGACCGGATCCCCGGGCCGCTCAAGGTGTTCCTGCTCACCCTGGCCATCGTCGACGACATCGCCGCCATCACCGTGATCGCCCTGTTCTACTCCTCGGGCATCGATCTCACCTGGCTGGGCGGGGGTGCCGTCCTGCTCCTGGCCATGATGGCCATGCGGATGGCCCGGATCTGGTACATCCCCCTGTACGTGGTGGCCGGGTTCGGGGTGTGGCTCTGCTTCCTCGAGTCCGGGGTGCACGCCACCATCGCCGGGGTCCTGCTGGGGCTGCTGACCCCGGCCAAGCCGTTGCGGCCCGAGCCCACCGTCATCGACGTCGAATCGGACAGTTCGTGGTCGACCATCCGGTCCACCCTGTTCGACGCCAAGGAGACGGTGCCCGTCGCCACCCGGCTGGAACAGTCCATCCACCCGTGGTCGGCCTTCGTGATCCTCCCCCTGTTCGCCTTCGCCAACGCCGGCATCGTCCTCACCGCGGACGGGATCCGGGCTGCGGTACGTTCGCCCATCACGCTCGGGGTGGTGGCCGGCCTGGTCATCGGCAAGCCGGTGGGCGTGCTCGCCGCATCATGGTTGACCGAGAAGCTCAACCTCGGGGTCCGACCCGACGGGGTGTCGTGGCGTCACATCCTGGGGGCCGGTGGCCTGGCCGGGATCGGCTTCACCGTGGCCCTGTTCGTGACCAGCCTGGCCTTCGACGATCCGGGCCTGGCCGACGAGGCCAAGCTCGGGGTGCTGGCCGCGTCGGTACTGGCCGCCGTGCTGGGAGCGGTGATCCTCTCCCGGGGGAGCGACCCGGCCCCGGAGCCGGCGCCGGCCGGGTCGACCGCGCCGGAGAAGGTCGGGACCGGGATCCAGCCCGACCCGGCGAGGCCCTGACGCCCTGACCACTCCCCGGTCCATGACCACTCCCCGGTCCCTGTCCGGGGGCCGGGGCCGGGGCTGGCCCGGACGTCAGGCCCGCCCGGGCAGGTCGGCCAGGGGGCAGGCGAAGGAGACCTCGTGGCCGTCGGGATCACGGAGATGGAAGTACCGCTCGCCCCAGGCCGCATCCCGGGGCGGGAACTCCGGCCGGTAGCCGGCGTCGAGCGCGGTGCGGTAGGCGGCGTCGGGATCGGCCACGTGCACGATGAACCGACCCCAGCGCACCTCGGGCTCCCCTTGCTGGAGGTTGATGAACTGGTCACCGACCTCCAGGGTGGTGAACGGTTCGGTCTCCCCGCCGTAGACGACGGGGAACCCGAAGGTCCGGTAGAAGGCCACCGCCGGGGCCATGGCGGAGACGACCAGGGTGACGGCGCTGAGCGACGGCATGCCGGCGAAGGGTAGCGGGCGGCACCCCCCACCGGCGGTCCGCTCAGCGGGGGGCTTCGGACACCCGATCGACCTTGAGCTTCCGGGTGGCCACGTGACCCGATTCCCAACCGCCGAGCGCCTTGTCGAGCTCGTCGATCTCCCACCGGCCGTCGGTCTCGGCCTCGTCGATCCGGGTCCACTCCAGGTAGCGGGCCACCTTGTTGGCGCCCACCCAGTAGACCTGGGCGGTGGCCGGGCAGTTCTCGGTGCACAACCAGGCCACCAGGGGCGAGATGTTGGCCGGATCCCACACGTCGAAACTGCCGTCGGTGGGCGCGGCGATCCGTTCGCCCAGCCCGGGGGTGGCCAGGGTCATGCGGGTCCGGGCCGACGGGGCGATGGCGTTGACCCGCACGCCGTAGCGCAGGAGCTCCTGGGCGGCGATGACCGACATGGTGGCGATGGCCGACTTGGCCGCCCCGTAGTTGGCCTGACCCGGGTTGGAGTGCAGCCCCGAGGTGGAGGAGGTGTTGACGATCGACGCCTTCACCTCGTGACCGGCCTTGGTCCGGTCCCGCCAGTACGCGGCGGCGTGGCGCATCATCAGCCAGGTGCCCTTGAGGTGGACGTCGATGACGGCGTCGAACTCGGCCTCGGTCATGTTGACCAGCATCCGGTCCCGGAGGATCCCGGCGTTGTTGACCACCCCGTGGAGGTCGCCGAAGGTCTCGATGGCGGCGTTGACGATCCGCTGGGCCCCCTCCCAGTCGGCGACCGAGTCCCCGTTGGCCACCGCGGCACCGCCGGCGGCGACGATCTCGTCCACGACCTCCTGGGCCGGGCCGCTGGAGCGGCCGGTGCCGTCCTGCTCACCCCCGAGGTCGTTGACGACCACGCTGGCCCCCTCGGCCGCCATCAGCAGGGCGTGCTCACGGCCCACGCCCCGGCCCGCGCCGGTGACGATCACGATCCGTCCATCCAGATGACCCATAACGATTCCCCTGTCGTTTCGCGCGGTCTCTTCGTTCACGCGGTCTTCGTCGGCGCGATCTTCGCTCGCGCTGTCTCCCGGGTCTACCAAGGATCGGCGCGGCGGGACCAGCGGATCCCGACGGCTCAGGCCCCGTTGCCGTAGCCGGTGACGGCGCCGGTCAGCCCGGACGATTCGTGGGGACCGATCACGAGTTGCTCCACCACCCCCCACCCGGTCCGGTCACCCCAGGTGGCCCGGGACAGGGCCTGGATGTGGATCATGGTCGGGTCCTCGGGGTCGACCGATTTCAGGTCGATCTCGTCCCGGGTCTCGGCCTCGTCCCCGATCCACGCCCCGTGCCGCCACACCGGGTGGCCGTACCCGATCCCGCTCATGTGGAACCGGAGCACCGGCTCGTAGCTCACCACCACCGGTTCGGCGTTCCACCGTTCCAGGGTCGAGGTGATCGACGACACCCACCGGGTCCCGGGCTCCCAGGCGAGGTCGACCTCCACATTGGTGCCCCGACTCACCCGGGCGTCGTCGATGGCCGGCTCGTCGGGGCCGATCCGGGCCGTGGCCACCCCCGAGGAGTGCCACGGCAGCCCGGTGGCGTCGTCGTTGCGGGCGAAGTGGGTGCAGGCATCATCGAACACGGTCGGACCCCACAGCCAGAAGAACTGGTTCCGGCTGCCGGGGCCGTCGATCCGGTGCCCCACCGCGCGGACCCCCCAGGAGCGGTCACGGACCCCGGTGGCGGTGTCGATGGTGATGCGGTCGCCGTCGAGCTCGATCCAGCCCGTCCAGCGGCCGAACTGGGTGAGCCGGGTGTAGTCCATGGTGAGCCGGTTCTCGGTGTGGCGGGTGAAGCGGGGCTCCTCGATCGCCGGCGAGATGGATGTCCATTCCAGCTCGGCGGTCACCCCGTGATCACCGGTGACGAGAAGGCGGTGGCGCCGCATCGGTTCGACGATCTCCACGGTGACGGGCCCCGCGGTGGTCTCGGTCCGGTCGAGGGGGCAGCGTCGTGAACCGCGCACGTTGATCTGCCGCCCTCCCCGCACCACGCTGAACGCCCCGTCCATGACCTGACGGTTCGGGTAGACCCCGAAGGCAGCGGCGAAGAACACCTCGGGGGTGCCGGCGTCGTCGATCTGGTAGCCGTTGTAGAAGAACCGGTCGTAGGCGTTGGGCGACTCGGTGAAGGGATGGAGGAACGGTTCGGGGGTCTGGTGGAGCGGATGATCGTCGAAGGGATGGAGCACAGGTTCCTCCAGGGTCGGGGGGTGGGGACGGAGCTGAGGGGCCGGGTGGGTCAGGTCACCAGATCGAGGAGGCCGAGCCGGCGACCCTGATCGGCGTGACCGGCCGCCATGGCCACGAACATGGCGTCACCCCGGTCGGTCTGGCCGACGATCTGTGACGCGACGACGGCCATGAGATATCCGGTGAACGAGCCGAGTACGTACTGCCGGCGGACCCGGTCGGCGTCGACGGTAACGCCTCGTGCCCGCAGGCCGTCGAGGTAGCGGACGAGCAGGACCTCCTCGACCTCGGTCCGGAGGCCGGGTTCGAGGCCGGCACCGACGAAGTAGGCCACGTCGGCCGGACCGGAGCCGATCGACACCGTCTGCCAGTCGACCACCGTGACCGGGGCGACCGCGCCGGGGCGACCGGGAGCGACGCCGCCACCGGAAGAGTCGGGGTGGGGGGCGAACAGCATGTTGTCGAGGCGGTAGTCGCCGTGGGCCAGGCACCAGTCGTGCGCCGGATCGTCCTGGCCGTAGCCGACCTCGAACCACCGTTCGAGCCGCTCCCCCATCGCCTCGCCGAAGGCGATGTCATCGGCCGGGAGCATCGAGCGGTAGCGGTCCACGAAGGCGGGGAAGACGGTCCGGTAGAGGCCGAACCGGCCGGCGGCGCTCTCGGCGTCGGGAACCGACAGCCAGTCCGTCCGGTCCACCAGGTCGAGCCTCCCCCAGCTCGAACCGTGCAGGGTGGCCGCCTGGTCGACGGCCAATTCGGCGTGTTCCACCGGGCAGCCGGTGAGCTGGTCGCCCTGGACCGCCGGGGCGAGATCGGCCATCAGGATGGTGAAGTCGTTGCCGGCACGGTCCTCGGCCACGTACCACACGGTGGGGATGCTGATGTCGACCTCGGAGGCCAGATCCCGGTAGAAGCCGACCTCGCGGATGTAGGTGGACGTGGCCGCGGCGGTGGAGCGGCTCTTGTCGTCGTCGGACGGGAACTTCCCGACCAGGGTCGGCGGGAGACCCCGTTCGGCGGCCTCACCGGCCGAGACCGACCAGGTCAGGCCGAACCGGACGTTCTGGCCCACCTGACCGGTGCCGATCCCACCACCGTCCACCGCGGTCACGGTGGCATCGAGCCCGATACCGGCCCGGTGCAGCACCCGGGTGACGAGGTCCGGGGTCACCTCGGCCGGGCCGATGACGGGATCGGTCGGTCGATCCGGGGAGGTGCCGGCGGTCACCTTGGGCTCAGTCATCCGTGCAGCATCTCAGGCCCCGCCCCGGGTCGCCAGTCTCCCCGCGGCCCGGCCGACGCCTCCGATCACGGGGGAGCCAACAGATCGTTGGGCGTCTCGACCCGGTGGCGACGGGTGAGGTAGCCGTGCCACAGGATGCGGGCGGCCACCGAGCGCCACGGCCGCCACCGCTCCCCGATCGGGCCCAGGTCCCGGGCGGAGGGGGCCTCGGGCAGGTCGAGGGCTTCGGCCACGGCCAGCTGCAGGGAGCGGTCGCCGGTCGGCCACAGGTCGGGACGGCCGAGGCAGGCCAGCAGATAGACGGTGGCGGTCCACCGGCCAATCCCGGGGATGGCTGTCAACGACCCCACCGCGTCGGCGTCGGCGACGCTCGCCAGGGCGTCGAGATCGAGCCGCCCGCCGACCAGGGCGTCGCTGAGCTCCCGCAGGCAGCGGGCCTTCTGCCGGCTCACCCCGGCCGACCGCATTGCCTCGCCGTCGAGCGCCAGGATCGGTTCCGGGGCCATGACCCCGACGACCGCCGACAGCCGGCGGTAGACGGCGGCCGCCGAGGCCAGGGAAACCTGTTGCTCCAGCACGAACAGCACCAGGCTCGCGTAGCCGGGGGGCCGGGCCCAGAACACTGGTCGACCGTGGGCGGCCACCACCGCGGCCAGATCGGGATCGTGCGCCACGAGGTGCCGCGACACGGCCTCGAACCGAACCTCGTTGAGGGCTGATTCGACCCCGGGGCGCCGATCATCGGGAGGAGGGGGGCCGGAGGGAGGGGACACGATGACGACGAACCTACCGCCGCCCGGGCGGCCGCTCCCGGCCATTCAGCCGGAGCCCAACCACACCGGCCGCCGATTGATGCCACCCACGGCATTGATGCGCGAACCGGTTCACCCGTATTACCGCTCGAAACATCGTCGGCCCCGATCGCGCTGCGCAACGAGAGACCGTCGGCTCGAAACACCATCACTCAAACCGCTCGACCGGAACAATCGACCGAGGTGTCACATTCAGGATTCGGCCGAAACCGAAGCCGTAACAACACCCACGGGCTCGCCGGAGTGAACGTCCCAATGTTCTGAGACAGGAGTATCGATTAATTCATAATCAGTTGTGGGTCAGGAGTTTCATTATGCCGCATCAACTATTGATATCCCCGATCCATTGGTTATGACCACCCGGCGAGACCCGATACGGCAATCGTTGTCAACCCGAACACCGCGTTGCGGCCGCCAGCCAGAAGATCGACCTGATCGGAGACAGGCCGCCCCCACCAGCCCGCAGTTGCCTCGCCCGTGCCGCTCATCCACCACCCTCAATGGCCACAGATCACCGTCCATCAGCCCGCTTCCGAGTCGGTGTTTGCCAAAATTTACCCGTCAGCCACCCACCAATTTCTCCGCCAATTCTGTGAATCAGAACCTCCAACTCCCCACGCGAAATGCTCATGCCACCCACTATCGATCCGGTTCTCAGAAAAACATTTTCGGAAGACAGCGAGAAACAACCGCGTTCGGCCTTGTCCGGGACGGTACGATTGGCAATCGTTTCCCAGATTGGCCCTGACCATCGAATCCCTATCGAAATCTGGAAGAAATGGTGTAACCTGATCGGGTGAGCGCCGCCCCACTCAACGACCCGAATTCTGCTGGTTTCCCTCCGAGCGACGTCGATAGTGCCGTCGCCGCCCGACCCCGGGATCTCACCCGTGGTCGGAGGAAGACCGATGCCGGCCCGAGCCCAGAACCGACCAAGGCGGAGTCGGCACCAGGGGCTCGGCCGGCATCGGCGACCAAGCGCCGAGCACGGCCACGGGCCGGCGGCACCGAACGCCGTCGGCAGGCCCGGGCCGGTCGGGGTCAGCGGGGCGCCACCGCCACCAAGGCCCGCCTGCTCGATGCCGCAGCCACCGTCATCGCCCGCGACGGTGTCGCCGGTTCCCGTCTCGCCGACATCGGCGCCGAGGCCCACGTCCAGGCCCCCGCCATCTACTACCACTACGAATCACGCGAGGCGCTGGTCAGCGAGGTCATGCAGACCGGTGCCGTGGCCTTCCTCGACCATCTCCGCACCACCCTCGCCGGCCTGGGCCCCGAGGCCGAGCCGCTGGAACGCCTGAACGCCTCCATCGAGGCCCATGTGCGGAGCGAGCTCGACATGTCCGACTACACCCGGGCCATCATCCGCAACTTCTCCCACCTGTCGCCCGGGATCCGCGAAGAGGTCCAGGACATCCTCCTGCAATACCACGGCATCTGGCGCGACCTGCTCGACGAGCTCGACGCCGCCGGCTTGCTCCGGGACGGGATGAACCGGGGCTCGATCCGCATGTTCGTCTTCGGCGCGCTCAACTCGGCCGCCGAGTGGTACGACGAAGAGCGCGGCACCGTGGACGACATCGTGGACGCGGCTCGGGAACTCATCCTGGCCGCGCTGATCGACGACTGCCACCTGGTGGGGCCAACCGACTGCCGGTTGGCCGATCGGGCCTGACCGGCCGGTTCGCGGTCAGGCCGCCCGGTCAGCTTCCGTGGCTGGAGACGTCGGCGCCGTCGGCGGGCGCCGACGGTGAGGCGGTCGACCCCTCGCCGCGGGCCTCGGACCACTCGGCCGACCCGCGGTCGTGGTGGCCACGGCCCCCTCGACCACCGTCGACCGGCGGGGCGGGCACCGCGGCGTCCGATCCGTTCCCGATGACCCCGTCGGCCGGCTCGCCGGCCTCGGTCCCGGAACCGGTGGTCCCGGCCGCGGTCGAGGCCGGGCTCCCATCGACGCCGAGCCCGCCGGCACCGGCCTGATCAACCGAGGTGGCGGCGATACCGGCACCGAGGGCAACCGCGGCGCCCACCGCGGCAACGCCGGCCACCCACCGCGCCCGCCGGGCGGGATGATCGCGGCGGGGAACCGGCGGGGACGGCGTCGCAACGGCGGACCCGAGGTTGGAGCCGGACGGTTCGGAACCGGGAACGGTTGACATGATGCTGGTACTCCTGCTGGAGGATGGACGGTGGGACTGGGCAATCGGTCCCCGGCCGGTGCACCTCATTGGGTCGAGGTGACGTCGACCGGGGGTCGGGTCGGCAGTACCGGCGGGGACGAAATCGCCGGACCGGCACCCCGGACGGGGACGGGCACGGGCCGAACCCCGGCCGGGATCCGTTCCGTGGCCGCTCGACCCGGCCGGGCGTACGTCCCGGGCCGGGCCGGCCGCGGGGCGGGATGTCGGCTCTGGTCGACCCGGGCCGCGGTCAGGGCGAACACGGCGACCAGGGAGGCAGCCATGGTCAGCCGCAGGGGGGCACCGACGGCGTCGGTGCCGGCGGTCAGGCCATGCACGGTGACCAGGAAGTACAGGGGGAAGCTGAGCAGGTGGGTGAGGCGCCACACCTTCCGGGGGATCCGGGGCCGGAGCAACGAGGTGATCTCGATCGCGGCCAGGAGGTAGAGGCCGACGATGCCCCAGGCAACCGCACCCGGCCGGTAGCTCCCCGTGAACGGCACCAGCAGCTGGATGACCCCGAAATCGACATAGCTGTCGAGCACCAGCCCACCGAGGTGGATGCCGGTGAACACCAGCGCCAGGCCACCGAGAAAACGGTGGAGATCGAGCAACCAGGCCGGACGGGGTCGGGAACCCAGGAGCTTGGTGCTGAGCAACAGGCCCCACAGGACACTGGCCGTCACGAGGGCCCAGGCGACGATGCCGCTGGCCCGGGCCAGGTACCACCACAGTTGACTGGTCATGGCAACGGCTCCATTCGAGCGATCGGGTCGACGGTGACGACACCGCCAGGACCATCAGGGTCGACGGTGACGACACCGTCGATGGGGATCCCGCCGGTGAAGCGGGAGAAGCCGGTGCTGGTCGCCACCCGGGCCCGGTAGAGGGGTCGATCACCGCTCTGGGCGTCACGGCCGCCGCCGCGGCCGTCGGGCTCGGGAACCACCGCGAGCGCCTCGATCCCGCCGAGGCGGGGCTGGGCGACAACGGCCGGCCCGCCGGCCAGCAGGACGGTCTTGGCCGCCGTCTCGGCCCGCCAACCTGAACCTGCCACCGCGGCGGCCAGCTCGACCCGGGAGACCGAGGGTCGGCCGGTGACCGGATCGATCAGATGGTGGCGGCGCCGGCCGTCCCGGCCGGTCCACGTGCGCCTGAGGGTGGTCGAGGTGGCCACCGCCCCGTCGACCAGGCCGACCAGGGCCAGCGGCCGGTGGAGATGGGGATGGTCGATCGAGACGGTCCAGCTCCCCCCGTCCGGCGCCGCCCCGGCCAGGCGAACGTCGCCGCCGAGAGCGATGCAGGCACCGACGGCGCCCGCGTCGAGCAACTCGGCGACGACGAGATCGGCCGCCAGGCCCTTGCCCACACCGCCGGGGTCGAACCCGACCCCGGGCGGCATGGTCACGGTTGACCCGGCGACCACGATGTCGCCCGGTCCGAACAGGGCCGGAGGTCCGGCCCTGTTCGGACCGGCCCCCCGCCGCTCGTCGTCTCGGGTGTCGACCCCACAGCCGAGCTCCTCGAAGGATCGGTCGTACCCGGCGGCCACGAGTGCCCCCAGGGTGGTGCAGTCGACCAGACCGCCGCTGAGGTCCCAGGCGTCAACGGCCCGGTTCACCAGGGTGACGGTGTCGGCCGTCACCTCGACGGGGGAGGCCGGCGAGGCGTTCATGCGGCTGACGTCGCTGGTGGGCACGAAACGGGACCAGCGGGCCTCCAACCGATCGATCGAGCACCGGGCCCGATCGGCGAGTTCTTCGGGGGCCGGGCCGGCCGGACGGCCGACCACGATCATGTGGACGTCCGAGCCCATGGCCCGGCCCCGGCGCTCAGCGGTGATCAGATCAGCTTCCATGGCTGGAGCTCGATGCCCGGGCCGACGGCTGGGCGGCCGTGGCGGTGCTGTCGGTCGAAGTACTGTCGGTCGAAGTACTGTCGCTCGAAGTACTGTCGCTCGAAGTAGTGTCGCTCGAAGTACTGTCACTTGTGGTGCCGTCGCTCGTGGTGCCGGTGCTCGCACTCGAGGTGCTGTCACTTGTGGTGCCGGCGCTCGTGGTGTTGGCCGCGGCGGCCACGGTCTCGTCGCCGGGGTCGGCGGTCACCGCGAGCGCCCCGATCACGGCCAGGGTGGCGCCGACACTGGCAACGGCGGCCACCCTGCGGGCTCGGGCCGCTGGGTGAGGTCTCCGGGTGGTCATCATCTGGTCCCTTCCCAGAAGGTCGTTCGGTGGATGTACCCACCCTCGGCCGCCCACCTGGGAGTCAGCTGGGAACCGGGTGGGAACCCGCGGCGAACCGCGCCCGACCCGATCAGCCCTGGCCGGCCCGCCGGTAGCGGGCCACGGCCAGCGGGGCGAACACCGCGATGATGAGCACGCTCCAGCCCAGGGTGTAGGCGACCGGATGCTGTAGGGACCACACGGTCGGCTCCGGCGTGCCCGGCGGGATGTTGCCGAACCGCTGCCGGGCCGCCTCGGTGACCGAGGAGACCGGGTTCCACTCGGCGATGAACTGGAACGGGCCGGCCAGGCTCTCGGTGGGGACGAACGTGTTGGCGATGAACGTCAGGGGCATGATGACCATGAACGACGCCTGGTTGATCACGTCCGGGCTCGGCACCATCAGGCCGACGAGGGCCATGATCCAGGAGATCGCATAGCCGAAGAGCAGCATCACCGCGAACCCGATCAGGGCGTCGCCCACCGACCCCCGGATCCGCCACCCCACCAGCAGACCGGTGATGGTCATGATGATGATCGACAGGATGTTGTAGATCACGTCGCTCAGCGTCCGGCCCACCAGCACCGCGGACGGTGACATCGGCAACGACCGGAACCGATCGATGATGCCCTTCTGCATGTCCTCGGCGATCCCGGCCCCGGTGAAGGTGGAGCCGAACACCACCGTCTGGGCGAAGATGCCGGCCATGAGGAACTCCCGGTAGCTCGAACCCGGCACGTCGATGGCGCCGCCGAACACATACGCGAAGAGCACCACGAACATGATCGGGGACAGCAGCACGAAGATCAGAACCTCGGGGACCCGGACGATCTTGATCATGTTGCGCTTGGCGATCACGGCCGAGTCGGCCACGAAGTCGGTGAACCGGTTCATCTCGGAACGTCCGATCCCACCCGACCCCGCTCGCCGGCCACCGCCGCCCCGTCGGGGTCCGACGCCCGGTCGGGTTCGGCCCGGTGACCGGTGAGGGTCAGGAAGACGTCGTCGAGCGTGGGACGGCGCAGGCCGACATCGCGCACGGCGAGCCCGTCCCGGTCGAAGGCCCGGAGCGCGTCCATCAGCCGGTCGGCGCCACCGCTCACCGGGGCGATCAGCCGCCCGGTCGACGGGGTCACCTCCACCTCCCCGACGGCCAACGGCCGCAGCAGACCGGCGGCCCGCTCGCACTGCTGCGGATCGCTGACCGTCACCTCGATCCGTTCGCCCCCGACCCGGGTCTTCAGTTCATCGGCCGTCCCCCGGGCGATGGCCCGGCCGTGGTCGATGACCAGGATCTCGTCTGCCAGCTGGTCGGCTTCCTCCAGGTACTGGGTGGTCAGCAGCAGGGTCGTGCCGTCGGCCACCAGTTCCCGGATGACCGCCCACAGATCGAGCCGGCTCCGCGGATCGAGGCCGGTGGTGGGCTCGTCCAGGAACAGCACGGGGGGTCGGGCCACCAGGGCGCAGGCCAGGTCGAGACGGCGGCGCATACCACCGGAGTAGCCCTTCACCGGTCGGTCCCCGGCCTCGGTGAGGTCGAACTGGGCCAGCAGGGAACGGGCCCGCTCCCAGGCCTCGGAGCGGGCCAGGTGGTAGAGACGGCCGATCATGGTCAGGTTCTCCCGCCCGGTCAGCACCTCGTCGACGGCCGCGTACTGGCCCGACAGGCCGATGAGGCTCCGGACCCGGGCCGGTTCGCCGATCACGTCGGCCCCGGCCACCGTGGCCGAGCCGGCGTCGGGGACCAGGAGGGTGGCCAGGATCGACACCACCGTGGTCTTCCCGGCCCCGTTGGGGCCGAGCAGGCCCAGCACCGTGCCCCGGGCGACATCGAGATCGAGACCGTCGAGGGCGGTGACGTCACCGAACCGTTTGGTGAGACCGCGGGCCGACACCGCAGCGGGGGCAGACATCTCCAGCACTGTAGGACATCCCCCGGACGCGCCCACGGGTGCCTGGGGTCAGCGTCCCGCCGGAACCAGGGGTCAGGGGGCCGGAACCAGGTAGGACGTCATCGACAGGGAACCCATCTGGAAGCCCTCAGTGATCGTCTCGACCGTTGAACCCGCCGCCTCGGCCACCCCGGCAAGGTAGTACAGGGGGAGGAGATGGTCCGGCGTGGGGGCAGCCACCCGGTAGGAAGGTCGCCCCACGAGCTCGGCCAGATCACCCGGCCGTTCGGTCATCAGCGACCGGGCGGCGTCGTCGAAATCGTGGGCCCAGGAGAAGCCCTCGTCGGCCTGGCGGGGATCGATCAGGCCCAGGTTGTGGACCACGTTGCCACTGGCCACGATCAGCACCCCGTCGTGTCGGAGCGGTTCCAGTCGGGCCCCGAGCGCCAGGTGGGCCTCGGCCGGTTTGCCGGCGTGGACCGACAGCTGCACCACCGGGACGTCCGCGTCGGGGAACAGGTGAGCCAACACCGACCAGGTGCCGTGATCGATCCCCCAGCTGTCACGATCGAGACCGACATAACCGGGGGCGACCAGGTCGGCCACCTCCTGGGCGAGTTCCGGCGAACCGGGTGACGGATACTGATAGGCGAACAGCTCCTCCGGGAACCCGTAGAAGTCGTGGATCGTCTGGGGCGTCGGCATCGCGGTGACGGCGGTGATGTTGACGAACCAGTGGGCGGACACGGCGAGGATCGCCCGGGGGCGGGGCAACGATGCGCCCAACTCCCGCCACCGGTCGGTGAAGCGGTTGCTCTCCAGGGCGTTCATCGGGCTGCCGTGCCCGATGAACACGGCGGGCATGGCCTCGCGGCCGCCGGGCGTCGAACCGGGTGCCGGGTTGAGGGTGGACATCGGACGCTGCTCCGTTCCTTACTGGTGGTGCGCTCCGGGATGGCGAGGGTGGCGGCGGCGGCCGGGTCGGTCGACCGGAAAACGACCGACCCGGCCGGACCGGGCGTCAGCCGTCGTTGCGGACGGCCGACACCTCGAACTCGAGGGTGATCTTGTCGCTGATCAGCACCCCACCGGCCTCGAGGGCGGCGTTGTAGGTCAGCCCCCAGTCCTTCCGGCTGATGACGGTGGAGCCCTCCAGCCCCAGGCGGGTGTGACCGAAGGGGTCGACGGCGGAACCGGCGAGCTCGGCATCGATGCTGATCGGCTTGGTGACGTCCTTGATGGTGAGGTCGCCCACGATGCGGTACTCGCCGGCATCGGCATCGACGGCCTCGACCCCGGTGGAGGCGAACGTGATGGTGGGGAAGGCCTCGGCCTCGAAGAAATCACCGGTCCGGAGGTGGTTGTCGCGGTCTTCGTTGCGAGTGTCCACGCTGGCCGTTTGGATCGTCACTGCCAGTGACGACTGGGTGGGATCGGCCGCGTCGAAATGGCCAGAGCCCTCGATCTCGTTGAACGAACCACGGACCTTGGTGACCATGGCGTGCCGGGCCACGAATCCGATCCGGCTGTGGGTGGGATCGATGCTGTAGGTGCCGGTCGTGGTGGCAGTGGCGTCGCTGGTAGTGCTCACGGTACGTCCTCGGGGGGTTGGGGCGCCGGGGGACCCGACACCGAACAGTTGATATGTCATCATCCTAGCCATCAATCATGACATGTCAACCGGTTTCCCTATCCGGTCCGGAGTCACCCCACAGCCGACGCGCAATGTACGAACATTTCCTTGTACGGATGAACGGCTGGCCGTATCCTGATTTCCATGCTCTGGGACGTGATCGCCATCATCCTCGGTCTCGGCGTCGGGTTGTCGCTCGGCGCCTTGGGGGGCGGCGGCTCCACCCTGGCGGTGCCCATCCTGGTGTTCGTGGCCGGCATGGCCACCCAGCAGGCCACGGCGGCGTCCCTCCTCGTGGTGGGGGTCGCCGCCGCCATCGGGGCCTGGCGGCACCACGGCAACGGCACCGTCCGGCTGGGGGCCGGGTTGGCGTTCGGGGCGGCCGGGATCGTGGGGGCCCGGGTGGGCACCACCCTCAACCACTCCCTGAACGAACACGTCCTCCTGCTCGCCTTCTCGGGCCTGGTGCTGTTCGTGGCCGCCCGGATGTACCGCTCCGCCGATCCGGCTCCGGCGGGTCCGGTTCCGGCCGGCCCGGCGATCAGCCCCGATCACCCGGCCGTAGCCGGGGCGGCCGTCCCGGCCGGGGGCGAGCCGGTGGGGCCGGTGGCCGTCGCCACCGCAGCACCGCCACAGCGGGGCCTGGAGCTGTCGTTCGCCTCGATGGCCAAACTGGCCGCCGCCGCCACCCTGGTGGGCCTGCTCACCGGCCTGTTCGGGGTGGGCGGCGGCTTCGCCATCGTTCCCGCCCTCACCCTCCTGCTCGGCTTCAGCACCAAGGAGGCCATCGGCACCTCCCTGGTCGTGATCGCCATGAACGCCGCCATCGCCCTGACCATGCGCATCGGCACGGTCGCCATCGACTGGTCCGTGGTGCTGCCGTTCCTGGCCACGGTCGTGGTCGGCGTGCTGTTGGGCAGCCGCCTGGCCCGGACGATGGACGCGGCCCGCCTCACCCGGGCGTTCGCGGTGATGCTGGCCCTGGTGGCCGCCTACACGGCCGTCCGCACGGTTCTGGCGGCGTGACCAGCGCCGCCTGGGCGGCGGCCAGGCGGGCCACCGGGATCCGGTACGCCGAGCAGCTCACATAGTCGAGTCCCAGTTCGTGGCACATGGCGATCGACGCCGGATCACCCCCGTGCTCGCCGCAGACCCCGGTGCTGATCCCGGCCTGCACCGAGCGGGCACCGTCCAGGGCGAGGCGCATGAGGCGGCCGACCCCATCGGCGTCGATCGAGGCGAACGGGTTCTCCGGCAGGATGCCCGACGCCAGGTAGTCGAGCAGGAAGCTCGATTCGGCGTCGTCCCGGCTGATGGCGAACGTGGTCTGGGTGAGGTCGTTGGTCCCGAAGGAGAGGAAATCGGCGTGGGCGGCGATCGCGTCCGCGGTGAGGGCGGCGCGGGGCACCTCGATCATGGTGCCGACCTGGTAGTCGATCCGTCGTCCGGCCTCGACCATGGCCGCCTCGGCCGCTTCGGTGATGACGGCCCGCTGCCGTTCGAGCTCGGCTGCGGTGCTGACCAGGGGGACCATGATCTCCGGATGAACCTCGCCGCCGGCGGCGGTGACCGCCAGGGCAGCCGAGATGATGGCGGTGGTCTGCATCCGGATCAGGTCCGGCATCTTGACCCCGAGCCGCACCCCACGCAGACCCAGCATCGGGTTGGTCTCGCGCAGCGCCTCCACCCGGCGCAGCAGGGCGGTGGTCTCCGACAGCTCCGACACCAGGGTCTCGACGGTGGCCAGGTCGCCGGCATGCACCAGCCGGATCTGCAGGTCGGTGGTGGCCCGCTGCAACTCCTCCCACGAGGGCAGGAATTCGTGCAGGGGCGGGTCGAGGAGCCGGATGATCACCGGCAGCCCGTCCATGGCCTGGAAGATGCCCACGAAATCGTCGCGCTGGTAGGCGAGCAGCCCGTCGATGGCTTCCCGCTGCTCGGCCAGAGTGTCGGCGGTGATCATCCGGCGCACCAGGGGCAACCGCTCCGGGTCGAAGAACATGTGCTCGGTGCGGCACAGCCCGATCCCGGACGCACCATAGGCGCGGGCCCGCGCCGCCTCCACCGGGTCATCGGCGTTGGCCCGCACGCCGAGGCGTCGGAACCCGTCGGCCCAGCCCAGCAGGCGGGACAGCCACTCGTTGTCCAGATCGGGGGCGACGGTCTCCACCCGCCCCAGGTAGATCTCACCCGTGG
>JBKDZN010000100.1:0-6793 GCA_047971245.1 Acidimicrobiales bacterium | reverse complement strand
GATTCGGCGTTGAAGCTGACGGCGACCCCCGATCCGGGGCAGAATCCTCCGAGGCCGGAACCAACAACCGGTCGTCGACCGCGACGACGCGAAGGAGCAGTTCATGCCAGTAGAGGGTTCGATTCTCGGCAACGCAGTGATCCGGCGCGAAGACCCGACCCTGCTGACCGGAGCCGACCAGTACTACGACGACCTCGATGTGCCAGGGGTGGGGCACGTCTTCTTCGTCCGGTCACCGTTCGCCCACGCCACCATCGGTGACATCGACACCGCGGATGCCGCCGCCATGCCGGGCGTCATCGGCGTGTGGACCGCCGACACCCTGGAGCTGGAACCGTTCCTCGGTTTCCCCATGTTCCCCCCGGCGTTCGCCCGGCCGCCGTTGGCCAAGGGCAAGGTCCGTCAGGTCGGTGACATCATCGCCGTGGTCATGGCCGAAACCCAGGCCCAGGCGGTCGACGCCGCCGAAGCGGTCGTGGTCGACTACGACCCGCTGCCGGCGGTGGTCGACATCGAGACCGCCGCCGACCCGTCGAGCGCGGTCCTGTTCGAGGACCACGGCAGCAATGTGGTGTTCGAGACCGGCATCGGCGACGACGAAGACCCGCTGACCGGTGCGGTCACCGTGTCCGAGGTCAAGATGCACAGCCAGCGCCTGGCCGGTGTGCCCATGGAGCCCAACGGGTGCGTGGCCGTCCCCGACGGTGACGATCACCTCACCATCTGGATCCCCAGCCAGAACCCGATCGCGGTGCGGGACGTGCTGGTGGCCCAGCTCGGGCTCGACCCGTCCAAGCTGCGGGTCGTCGCCCCCACCGTGGGCGGTGGGTTCGGCCCCAAGGCGGGCGCGTACGTCGAGTTCTTCATCACCGCCAAGCTGGCCATCGAGACCGGCCGACCGGTCAAGTGGACCGAGGAGCGCAGCGAGAACATGGTCTCGCTGGTACACGGACGGGCCATGGTCCTGTCGGCCAAGGTCGGCCTCGACGGTGACGGCCGGATCGTCGGCCTCGACGTGAACGTGGTGGCCGACGCCGGCTCCTACCCGGCCACCGGCGGCTTCCTCACCGTGTTCACCCAGACCATGATCCAGGGTGTGTACCGCATCCCGAAGATCCGGTACCGGGCCCGGTCGGTGGTCACCAACACCACCACCACCGGCGCCTACCGGGGGGCGGGTCGTCCCGAGGCCACCCAGATCCTCGAGCGGGTGCTCGACGTGGCCGCCGACGACACCGGCATCGACCCGGCCGAGCTCCGGCGCCGCAACTTCCTCCAGCCGGACGATTTCCCGCTCACCACCCTGGGCGGGGCCAACTACGACTCGGGCGAGTACGAGAAGGCCCTCGACGCGGTCCTGACCGCGTCCGACTACGACAGCCTCCGGGCCGAGCAGGCCAAGCGACGCCAGGCCGGCGACCCGAAGCTGCTCGGCATCGGCGTCTCCTCCTACGTGGAGGTGACGGCGCCGGCCGGCCTGCACGTCGAGTACGGCAAGGTCGAGGTCAACCCCGACGGCACCGTCAGCGCCACCGTCGGTACCAGCGCCCACGGGCAGGGCCACCAGACGGCGTTCTCGATGATCGTCTCGGACATGCTGGGCGTGGCCATGGACGATGTGATCCTCGTCCAGTCCGACACCGACCATGTTCCCCGGGGATCGGGCACGATGGGCTCCCGCTCGTTGCAGACCGCGGGCTCGGCGGTGCACGTGGCCTCCGAGACGGTCCTGGCCAAGGCCAAGACCCTGGCCGCCCATCTGCTGGAGGCCAGCGAGGACGACATCGTGGCCGGCAACGGTGGCCTCCAGGTGGCCGGTGTTCCCGCCTCGTCGGTGTCGTGGCCGGATCTGGTGGCCGCGTCCAACGACGAGAGCAAGCGTCCGGCCGGGATGGAGCCCGGCCTGGCCCACGAGCTCGATTTCGACGGCACCGACTCCACCTTCCCGTTCGGGTCCCACGTGTCGGTGGTCGAGGTCGATTCCGAGACCGGCCGGGTGACCATGGTCCGCCATGTCGCTGTGGACGACTGTGGCCGCATCCTCAACCCCCTGCTGGTCACCGGCCAGCAGCACGGCGGTATCGCCCAGGGGGCGGCGCAGGCCCTGTACGAGATCGTCTCCTACGACACCGACGGCAACCCCATCACCTCGAACCTGATGGACTACGCCATCCCCTCGGCGGCCGAGCTGTGCTCGTTCGAGACCTCGAACACCCAGACCGCCAGCCCCCGGAATCCGTTGGGGGCCAAGGGCATCGGGGAGTCCGGCACCATCGGCTCGACCCCGGCCATCCAGAATGCGGTCGTGGACGCCGTCTCGCATCTCGGGGTGAAGCACATCGACATGCCCCTCACCGCCCAGACCGTCTGGACGGCGATCACCGCGGCCGCCGGCTGAACCGACGATCCGGAAGCACCGGCGTCCCGGCGAAACCGGGACACCGCGCCACCGCCCCGGCCTGGTTGCCCAGGACCGGGGCGGTGCCCGTTCTCGCCCGTGACCACCGGCGACCGGGTCAGCCGCGGCTGACCTCGATGTCCCCGGCGCCCAGGTCGATGTTCAGCTCCAGTTCGGTGCGACCCGGATCGGTGTAGGTGACCTCGTTCCGCAGGCCCTCCCTGGTCCGGTCGAACACGTCGATGGCGCCCAGCGCGCTGTCGGCGTCGACGTCGACCTCGACACCGTTCGGCACGATCACGTTCACCCGGCCGGCGCCCACGTCGATGTCGAGCGACCGGGGGCGGCCGTCGACCAGGAGATCGGCCTCGGCGAGGTCCCGCAGGTCGACGGTGACGGTGCCGCGGTCGTGCCGGATGACGGCCGGCAGCTCCTCGACGGTGGCCGGGGCGTAGTCCACGTCCACCCGATCACCGAAACTGACGTCGGCCCGAACCGCGAACGCGGCCACCGCCACCAGGGCGGCCGCGGCCACCGAGGCCAAGCCGAGCAGGATCACCGCGACGATCCAGCCCCGTCCCCGCCGCCGGGGCGGCACGGGCTGGCTGTAGGCGATGTGGGTGGGGTCCTGGGGAGGCAGGCCGGAACCGCCGGGGGCGCCGGGTCCCGGGACCACGGCCGGTTCGGTGGCCGGGTCGACCGGGGCGGCGGGGTCGCCCACGGCCGGCGACACCGACACGGTCACGGTACTGCCCGCGGCCACCTGCACCGGGACCGGGGTCGGGGTCGGGGCCCGGTTGAGCAGGACGATCCCGACCCCGATGAGCGCCACCGCGGCCATCACGCTGCCGGGCCAGCTCGTGGCGATGATGCCGATCAGGGCGACGGAGACCGCCACCGCGAGGAGGAGCCCGTCCCGGCTCCGCAGGGCTGAGCCGGTGCCCGGGGGCGGCGGTACCGGCGGCCAGTAGGTGGCTCTCGGGATGATGAGCCAGGCGGCCAGGTAGGCGAACAAGCCGATACCGGTGGAGAAGGCGAGCAGTACGAAGACCAGGCGCACCAGGGACACGTCGAAGCCGTAGACATGGGCCACCCCGGAGGCGACGCCGCCGATCACCCCGTTGGGGTCCCGGACCAGCCGCCGGGTGGGGACGTAGCCCGGGGGCGGCGGTGCCGGCCCGACGGCCGGCCCGAACGGGGGATCGGCCATCGGCCCGCCCAGGTCGGCGTCGGGATCGGTGCCGACCTCGACGCCGAGATCAGGATCGGCCTCGACGCCCGGTTCAGCGCCGGCCTCGACGCCCGGATCGGGATCGGCCTCGACGCCCGGATCGGCGCCGATGTCCCCGGCGGGGGCGGGTACGGGATCGGTCGATCCCGGCTGACGGCCCGGATCGTCGGGGTTGGGGGGGAACGGCTCGTAGGTCATGGCTGCATCGTCACCCGACGGGCGGATCTGCGGTATCGGGGGTCCCCCCGATACGACCCTGAGAGGCCCTGAGGGCATCGGGGTGATCCCCGATGGGAAGTGGGACGGATCCCTGCCACCATGCAATCAGTGAATCTGCTTCCTTCGCCCCGCGCCACCGAACGGGTCGACGGCTCCGAGCCGCCGCCCCCCGTGGCGACACCGGTCCGCTGGCAGGTGCCGGTGATCGACCGGGACGACGGCTGGTTCACCGGGGTGTCGGCCGCGATCGCCCGGGAGCTCGGCGTCGACCCGTTGATGATCCGGGTCTCGTTCGTACTGCTGACCCTGGCCAACGGCTGGGGCCTGGTGCTCTACCTGGCCGCCTGGATCGGCATCCGCATCGGTTCGCGACGGTGGCCGCCCACCGGACCCCCGTGCCCCAAGGGGGTCAACGCCACCCAGCGTCATGTCGCGGTGGCCATGGTGGTGGTGGGCCTGACCGCGCTCGCCGCGGCCGCCGGGCCGGGGGCCACCGGCCGGCTGATCGTCCCCGCCGGCTTCCTGCTGGTCGGGGTACTGATCACCTGGACCCGCCTGCAGGACGAGGGGGGCCTCTCCACCATCGCCCGCACCGGTTCCGGGATCCTCATCGGCCTGGCCGGCATCATCGGCTTCATCGCCCTGTCGGCCGACCTGACCGACGCCATGTTGGTCCTGGTCGTGGCGGTGTCGGTGTTGGTCGGGGTCGGGGTCCTGGCCGCCCCGGCCCTGACCCGGATCGGTTCCGACCTCGATCACGAACGTCAGGAACGGGTCCGGGCCGACGAACGGGCCCGGATGGCCGCCCACCTCCACGACTCGGTGCTCCAGACCCTCACCCTCATCCAACGTCACGCCGACCAGCCCGTCCGCACCGCCCAGCTCGCTCGGCGCCAGGAACGCGAGCTGCGGGCCTGGCTGTACGGCGGGGACCAGGCGGTCGAGGCGGGCACCATCCGGCTGGGCTCGGCGCTCGAGGCCATGGCCTCCGATATCGAGGGGGTGTACGACGTGACGGTGGAGGTGGTGGCGGTGGGTGACCTGGTGGAGCCGACCCAGCCCGCCATCGAAGACCTGGTGGCCGCCACCCGCGAGGCGGTGGTCAATGCGGCCAAACACTCCGGCGCGTCCAACGTGGATGTCTTCCTCGAACGCTCGGCCGACCGGATCGAGGTGTTCGTGCGCGACACCGGGGCCGGGTTCGATCCGGACGCGATCCCCGAGGACCGGCAGGGCGTCAACCAGTCGATCCGGGCCCGGTTGACCCGGGCCGGGGGCCGGGCCGAGATCATCTCGGCTCCCGGAGCGGGAACCGAGGTGGAACTGAGCATCCCGCTGGCGCAAGACGCCTCGGGTGACCAACGGAAGGAACCGTCGTGATCCGTGTGGTACTGGTCGATGACCACGGCCTCGTCCGGGCTGGTGTCCGGGCCGAACTGGACGGTCTGGTGAACCACGACCTCGAGGTGGTGGGCGAGGCCGGCGACGTGGCCGAGGCGATCGACGTGATCGCCGCCTGCCGCCCCGACGTGGTGGTGTGTGACGTCCACCTGCCGGGCGGCAACGCGGCCGCGGTGATCCAGGGCACGGTCCGTCGGGGCCTGACCACCGCCTTCCTGGCCCTGTCGGTGTCGGACGCAGCCGAGGACGTGATCCAGACCATCCGGGCCGGGGCCCGCGGGTATGTCACCAAGACCATCGACGGACCGGCCCTGGCCGACGCCATCAGCCGGGTGGCCGACGGCGACGCCGTGTTCTCCCCCCGGTTGGCCGGCTTCGTGCTCGACGCATTCGCGGCCGATGTCGAGGCTCCCGCCGACCCGGACCTCGACCGGCTCACCGCCCGCGAGCAGGAGGTCATGCGGCTCCTGGCCCGGGGCTACGCCTACAAGGAGATCGCCCGACGCCTCTCGATCTCCATCAAGACGGTCGAGACCCACGCCTCGGCGGTCCTGCGCAAGCTGCAGCTGTCGAGCCGGAACGAGCTGGCCCGCTGGGCCGCCGATCGGCGCCTGCTGTAGCCGGACGGCCGCGTTCGCACCGGCCCCGGTCGGTGGGCTAGAACCCCAACCAGGCCCGGACGGCCGGGCACGGAAAGGGGACACGTGGGACAGCTCGACGACAAGGTGGCCATCATCACCGGCGGGGCCAGCGGCATCGGGGCCGGCACCGTGCGGCGGTTCGTGGCCGAGGGGGCCAAGGTCCTCATCTGCGATCTCGACGTCGACAAGGGCGAGGCGTTGGCCAAGGAGTTGGGGGACGCCACCGGTTTCCTCCCCACCGACGTCAGCCAGGAGGAACAGGTGGCGGCCATGATCGTCGAGGCCACCGACCGTTGGGGTCGCCTCGACTGCCTGTTCAACAACGCCGGTTTCGGCGGGGCCCTCGGCCCGATCGCCAAGACCTCGGTGGACGACTACGACCTGACGATGGACGTGTTGCTGAAGAGTGTGTTCCTCGGCATGAAACACGCGGCACCGGTGATGCAGGCCCAGGGTTCCGGCTCGATCATCTCGACGGCCAGTGTGGCCGGGCTCCGCGCCGGTTACGCCCCCCACCTGTACTCGACGGCGAAGTGCGCGGTCATCCACCTCACGTCCTCGGTGGCCCTCGAACTGGGCGAGGACAACATCCGGGTCAACGCCATCTGCCCCGGCTTCATCGCCACCCCCCTGGCCGCGGGGCGGCCCGACGCCGATGAGTCCCGCCTCCAGCAGATGCGAGACGTGTCGGCCCGGGCCCAGCCGATGGGCCGGGTCGGCGAGCCGGCCGACATCGCGGCCATGGCCCTGTTCCTGGCCGGCGACGATTCCGAGTGGATCACCGGTCAGCATTTCGTGGTCGATGGGGGTTTCGAGGCCGGCCCCTCCTGGTCGACCTGGCCCGAGTTCGCCCGCATGGAACGCCCCATCCGCCACCACCGGCCGCCGGGGCGCTGAGATGGC
>JBKDZN010000099.1:0-25323 GCA_047971245.1 Acidimicrobiales bacterium | reverse complement strand
GGCGGATCGCCATGATCGAACGCGGGGTCTTCGGCGGTACCTGCCTCAACGTGGGGTGCATCCCGTCCAAGATGCTGGTCCTGCCCGCCGACCGGGTCACCTCGGTGGAGGCGAGCCGGCGCCTCGGGGTGCGGCTGAGCCTCGACGGGGTCGACTGGCCCGCCATCCGGGACCGGGTCTTCGGCCGGATCGACCCGATCTCCGAGGGCGGCCGGGACTACCGGGCCACCGGGAACCCGCAGATCGAACTGATCGCCGGCACCGCCCGCTTCACCGGTGACCGGGTCCTCGATGTGGACGGGCGGACCATCTCGGCCGATCAGGTCCTCCTGGCCGCCGGGGCCAGACCGACCGTGCCCGACATCCCGGGCCTGTCCGGGGTGCGGTTCCACACCTCGGACACCATCATGCGGCTCCCCCGCCTCCCGGAACGGTTGGCGGTGATCGGCGGCGGCTACATCGCCGTCGAGCTCGGCCATGTCTTCGCCGCCTACGGGTCACGGGTGGAGCTCTACAACCGGTCGAACCGGCTGGTTCGCCAGGAGGACCCGGAGATCTCGACGCGTTTCACCGAGGTGTTCGGCCGTCGGGTGCAGCTCCACCTGGGGGTCATGCCCGAACGGGTCGAGGCCGACGGTGACACGATCGTGCTGATCGTCGACGGGGAACGCCGGGTCTACGACGAGGTGCTGGTGGCCACCGGGCGGCGACCCAACAGCGACCTGCTGGACCTCGAGAAGGGCGGGGTCGACACCGACCCGTCGGGGATGGTCGTGGTCGACGACACCATGGCGACCACGGCCGAGGGGGTGTGGGCCATCGGCGACCTCGCCAATCCGATGCAGCTGAAACACCTGGCCAACGCCGAGGCCCGGGTGGCGTTCCACAACATCGCCGGGGTGGGAGCCCCGGAGCGGATCGACCGCCGGACGGTGCCCCACGCCATCTTCGGGCATCCCCAGATCGCCGGGGTCGGGCTCACCGAACCGGAGGCCCTGGCCCAGGGGTTGGAGGTGGTGGTCGGCCGCCGGGACTACGGCGGCACTGCGTACGGATGGGCGCTGGAGGACACCGAGTCGTTCGCCAAGGTGCTCATCGACCAGACCGATCGCCAGATCCTGGGGGCACACATCATCGGTCCGCAGGCCTCCACCCTGATCCAACCACTGATCCAGGCGATGACGTTCCGCACCCCGGCCGACCGGCTGGCCCAGGACGTCTTCTACATCCATCCGGCCCTCACCGAGGTGGTGGAGAACGCCCTCCTGGACGGGCTGGAGAAGCTGGAGCCACCGGCCTGACCGGCTCAAGCGCGTCCCCGGTCTGCCGATGATGGGCAGGTGAGGTGCACACCATGAATCGGGGTGATGCTGCGGGCCAGGACCCGCCGCCGGCCCAGCCCGTCGTCCCGGCCGCCCTGGCCGCTTTGGTCGGGCGAGCCCCGTTCGGTTGTCTCCTCGTGGACGGGGACCTGATCCGATCGGCCAACCCGGAGGCGGCGGACGCCATCGGCGTGGCCCGGGAACGGTTGGTGGGCCGCCGCCTCAGCGACCTGATCATGCCCGAGCTGGTGCCCACCTGGACCGACCTGGCCGAACGGACCGGCCCGGTCTCGGCCACGGCCCGGGTCCGCCTGGCCGGCTCGCTCACCCCGCTGGAACTGGCGACGAAGGCGGGCGAGAACGAGCTGCTGGTCGTCGCGGTCCGCAACCTGGAGACCGAGCACTACTACTCGGCGCTGGCCCGGGGCGACCTGACCCATGACCAGACCACCTCGATGCCGGCCCGCCACCACCTGCTGTGGCTGATCGACCAGCGCTTCCGGTCGCCGTCGCGGACCCCGCTGGCCCTCATCGCCCTGTGGGTGGACGGCCTTCCCGAACTGGTGGCCAGCCGAGGGGCGTCGGCGGTCGACCGGGTCATCCGTGAGGTGAGTCACCGCCTCACCGTCCGGTTGCGCAGCCCTGATCTGCTGGGCCGCCTCAACGAGGCGGGGTTCCTGGGCCTGCTTGCCTCGGATGCGCCGGTGGACCAGTTGACCGAGATCGCCGCCCGGCTCCGGTCGGAGGTGGCTTTCCCGGTGGATGTCGACGACACGCTCGTCTCGTTCACGGCCAGTGTGGCGGTGGCCAGCATCGGTGATCGGCGACCGCCGATCGACCGGGTGATGGACGCGCTCGACGCGGTCGCCCGGCAGGCGGCCATCGCCGGGGGGGACCGGACCGAGGTGCTGTCGCTGTAGACGACGGACGGGACCAGGGCCACGGTGCCGAGTAGCATCACCGCCATGGCCCCTTCGTCCTCGACATCACCCGGCTGGTCGTACGCCAAAGGCCTGGTCGAGCTGGCCGACGGGGTTCACGCCTACCTCCAACCCGACGGGGGTTGGGGTTGGAGCAACGCCGGGCTGGTGGTGGGGGAGGAGGACTCCCTCCTGGTCGACACCCTGTTCGACCTCAAGCTCACCGCCGAGATGCTGGGAACCATGGACCCGCTGGTGGAGCGGCGACCGATCCGTACCCTGGTCAATACCCACGCCAACGGGGACCACTGCTTCGGGAACCAGCTGGTGGGCGGGGCCGAGGTGATCGCCTCCGCCGCGTCGGCGGCCGAGATGGAGGAGCTGCCCCCCGATCGGCTGGCCGCCATGATGCGGGCCGACCTGGGGGAGACGACCAACGCCTACCTCCACAAGGCGTTCGGCCCCTTCGAGTTCGACGGGATCGAGCCGCCCCACGCCGACCGGACGTTCTCCACCCGGCTCCGTCTCGACGACGCGGGACGGGTCGCCGACCTGATCGAGGTGGGCCCGGCCCACACCGCCGGTGACGTGCTGGTGCATCTGCCGGAGGCCCGGGTGATGTTCACCGGCGACATCCTGTTCATCGGGGGTACCCCGATCGTGTGGGCCGGTCCGGTGGCGAACTGGATCACCGCCTGCCAGACCATCCTCGAACTCGACTGTGACACGATCGTGCCCGGCCACGGCCCGATCACGGACCGGGCCGGGGTGGAGGCGGTGGCCGGCTACCTCGAGTTCGTCTGGTCGGAGGCCGGCGCCCGTTTCGCCGGGGGGATGAGCGCCGAGGACGCGGCCCGTGACATCGACCTCGGCGCCTACCGGGACTGGTTGGACTGGGAACGGCTCGTCATCAATGTGGACTCGGTCTACAACGAGCTCGACCCGAACCGGGCCCGCAGCAATGTGCTCGACCTGTTCCGTCAGATGGCCGAGCTCGAAGCCCGCGGGTGAGCCTCCGGGTCGGGTTCGTGGGCTGCGGTCTCATCGGCCGCGCCCACGCCGCCGGGTTGGCGCCGCTCGACGATGCCGTGATCGGTCCGGTGTTCGACCTGGAGGGGGCCCGAGCGGCCCGGTTCGCGGCCGAGGTCCCCGGGCGGACGGCCCGGGTGGCGGACTCGGTTGAGGCGGTGATCGCCGACTGTGACGCCGTGTACGTGTGCACCTGGACCTCCGGCCACCCGGACGTGGTCGACGCGGCCGCGGCCGCCGGTCGGGCCGTGTTCTGCGAGAAGCCGTTGGCGGTCGACCTGGCTGCGGCCACGACGATGACCGAAACGGTGACCGCGGCCGGGGTGACCAACCAGGTCGGCCTGGTGCTGCGAGGATCCCCGGCGTTCCGTTGGCTGGTGGCCCTGCTGGCCCGACCCGAGGTGGGGCCGGTGATGAACGTGGTGTTCCGGGATGACCAGTACCTGCCCACCCAGGGCCTGTACGGCTCGGTGTGGCGGGGGGATCCGGCGCGGGCCGGGGCCGGCACCCTGCTGGAGCACTCGATCCACGACCTCGACCTGTTGCGGTGGATGCTGGGGCCGATCACCTCGCTGTCGGCGGTGACCGGCTCGACGCATGGCATCAGCGGTATCGAGGACCAGGCCACGGTGATGGTGTCGGCGGCCTCGGGGGCCCAGGCGGCGTTGGTGTCGGTATGGCACGAGGTGTTGTCCCGACCGTCCCAGCGTCGGGTCGAGGTGTTCTGCCGCGACGCCACCATCACCCTCGAGGGCGACTGGTGGGGCCCGGTCGGTGTGGAATGGCCCGACGGCCGGACCGAGCGGTGGGAGGGGGAGGAGCTGGCCGCGATCGCCGCGGCGGCCGACGGGCTGCGTCACAGCCCGGACGCCGGCTTCGTGGCCGCCGCCGCGGCCGGGGAGACGGCCCATCCCGACTTCGCCGTCGCCCTGGCCGCCCACGTCCTGGCCGACGCTGCCTACCGGTCGGCCGCACGGGGCGGGCAGCCGGTCAGGCCGACCGGGGAGAGCTGGTGAGCGTCCGGGCGATGTGGGGGTTGCCGCCCAACGCGGCCGTGAGCTGAACCGGCAGCTCGTGGGCGAGGATGTCCCACATGCGGTCGAGCAACTCGGCCGCCATCAGGGTTTCGGTGGTGATCCCGAGCGGGGCGTTGCGCCGGAGACCGTCGGCGAGGGTCCGGATGCCGACCAGGGTGGCCCCGACGGCGAGATCGAGGGGGGCGGCCCCGGCGGCCCGGGCCGCCCGAACCCGGGACTCGGTCTCCCGGCACAGGCCGTGGACCAGCTGATCGACCACGATCTCGTAATCGGCGCGGGCGCCACGGGGGTGGCGGATCAGCAGGGTCTGGGTGGCGCTGCGTCCGGCCAGGCCGGCGAGCCGGGCGATCTGGCCCTGGACCGACGCCGCCCACGCCATCCGCCGCGACCGGCCGGTCCGGGGGGCGGGCTGGGGCACCGGCACCGTGGGCGCGGCGATCCTGACCGACTCGTCGTACCGCTGCCGGCTGGTGCCGTCGGACAGGACCCGCCACGCCTCGTTGATGTCGGCCATGGTCACGCCGGCCGTTGGCGCGAGCGAACCGGCCACGTCCGGGTGGTGCTCGCGGGCCTGCCGGCGGTAGGCGGCGCGCAGCTCAGCCAGGCTGCAGTCGGCCGGGACGCCCAGAACCTGGTAGAGGGTGCGGCTCTCCACGTCGGTCATCGTCCCACATTCTTACCGATCCGCAGACCCGGTCCAACGACCCTCGGACAAGGAAGTCGACACCGACCCGACCCGGACCCGTGCCCCGGTCACCCGGCGGGGGAGTGGTACCTCAACTGACCGGTGTCTCGGCCTCGATCTCCGCCTCGACCTCGGCCCGCACGGCCTGATACCCGGCCTCGAGATAGTCGGCAAAGGCCTGGCGCGGAATCCGGTACCCCCGCATGCCGGGAGGTTTGGTGGCCACCAGGTCACCCCGCTTGATGAACGAGATGACGGTTTGAGGAGTGAGCCCGAGGTAGTCGGCGACATCTGCCACCGTGATGAGCTCAGGAAGATCGCCGGTCATGGTTTCGTACATTTCGCCCTCTACTGGATGCCCAGTCGCGATGGAACAATGTCGGATTCGGCGGATCACCTCTATGCATACCACGGCCGTTCGTCCTCAACCATGCGCGATAGCCATGAGTAGGCAGCTTTTCCTGAGCCGGGGGGACATCGGGCGCAGCCCGCGGTCCGGACCCAGCACCGCCGGGGCCGGGGCGAACCCGGATTGGTGATCGGTAGGGTGGCCCTGTAGCCCAATTCAACGGGGGGTGCCCCACCCGGCGCCCGGTCAGGAGGGCAGTCATGGCTCATTCGGTCGAGGTGTACGCCGATGTCGGCTGCCCGTTCGCGTATGTGGGGCTGACCCGCCTGTTCGCCGAGCGCGACCGGCGCCAAGCCCGGATCCCCATCACCGTGCGGGCCTGGCCACTCGAGTACGTCAACGGGCAGCCCCTCGATCCCCACCACATCATCGCCGAGGTCGACGACATCAGGGCCCAGGTGGCCCCCGATCTGTTCGCCGGCGCCCGGGCCGATACGTTCCCGCCCAGCTCCCTGCCCGCCTTCGCCCTCACCAGCGCGGCCTACGCCGATTCGCAAGCCGCGGGCGAAGCGGTGGCCATGGAGGTCCGCCGGGCCGTCTTCGAGCGTGGCCTCGATGCGAGCGACCCCGACGTGCTGGCATCCATCGCCGCGGCACACGGCCTCACCGTTCCCACCGACACCGCCGCCGTCGACGTCGAGTACGAGGGTGGCCGCCAACGCGGCGTCGTCGGGTCACCGCACATCTTCGTCGACGAGTACTCGGTGTTCTGCCCGACCCTGAAGATCGCCAAGCAGGACGACGGTCACTTCCAGGTCGACCTCGACCCGGCGTCCATCGAGCGGCTCATGGCCCGCATCTTCGACTGACCGGGCGGGGGTCGTCGGCTGGAGCGCACCCGGAGTCGGCCGGTACGCTCGCCGTTGACGAACGAGACGCCCCGACGCGCCCGAACCATGCCGGTCACGGCCGCCGGGGGGAGCAGGAGCCCAACCCCATGACCACGATCGAACAGCCCGACCTCGACCAGGACGCCCGGGACCAGCAGCGGGTCGAAGAGCTGTGCGATGCCCTCCTGGCCGAGATCGACCCACGGGAGGCCTCCGCGGTGGAGTTCCTCGGGCGCCAGTTCGACTACGGCCTGGCCTGGGTGCAGTTCCCCGAGGGGCGGGGTGGCCTCGGGCTGGGCCCGAAGCTGCAGACCACGATCAACCACCGCCTGGGTGAGGCCGGCGCACCGAGTGCCTGGAGCCGGAACCCGATGGGCTACGGGATGGGTGCTCCCACGGTCGTGGCGCACGGCAGTGACGCCCAGCTCGATCGGTACCTCCGCCCCCTGTTCACCGGTGAGGAGTTGTGGTGCCAGATGTTCTCCGAGCCGGGCGCCGGTTCGGATGTGGCCGGGTTGTCCACCCGTGCCGTCCGTGACGGCGACGAGTGGGTGCTGAACGGCCAGAAGGTGTGGACCTCCCTGGCCCATCGGGCCCGGTGGGGCATGATCGTCGCCCGGACCGATCCCGACCAGCCCAAGCACAAGGGGCTCACCTACTTCATCATCGACATGGACCAGCCCGGCGTCGAGGTCCGACCCTTGCGTCAGATGACCGGTGAGGCGGAGTTCAACGAGGTCTACCTGACCGACGCCCGGGTGCCCGACGCCGAACGGATGGGCGACGTCGGTGACGGCTGGAGGGTGTCGATCACCACCCTGATGAACGAGCGGGTGGCGATCGGTGGTTCGATCCCCACCCGAGGTTCGGGCTTCATCGCGCTCGCCGTCGACGCCTACCACAAAGCCAATCACGGCGCCCCCCGCACCGCAGTGGAACGCGACGAGCTGATGAAGCTCTGGGTGCGGGCCGAGGTGCTGCGCCTCACCAACATCAGGGCCTCCGGCAACCGCAAGGCGGGGACCCCCGGCCCCGAGGGCTCGGTGGGCAAGCTGGCGTCGGCCAATCTGAACAAGGACATCACCGACTACACCATCACCCTGATGGGCGCCGACGGGATGCTCTACGACAACTACGATCTTGAGCAGCCGGAGACGTCGATGACGTTCTCCACCAACCAGAAGGCGTTCCTGCGGGCTCGGGCCAACTCGATCGAGGGCGGCACCACCGAGGTGATGAAGAACATCCTCGGCGAGCGGATGCTCGGCCTGCCCGGCGACGTCCGGGTCGACAAGGACGTCCCCTGGATCGACGTCCCCCGCAACTAGCGGTTCCCAGGACTCCCTGACCGCTTCTGACCGTGGACGCTCCGAAAACCTGAAGGGTCCACGGTCAGAAGGGGGGTCGCTCGGCGGATCCGGGGGGCCGAGCGCGGTCCACCGTCAGCCGAGCAACAGTTCCGGGTCGCCGCGGAGATGGCCGGTCTCGTTCAGCGACACGATGGACCGTTCCCCGCTCGACGCAGCACGGAAGCGATTGATCGACGTGTAGTCCGGATTGAAGAACATCTGGGGCTCCAGACCGAGCAGCTCGGTGGCCCACATGTTGATCACACCCCCGTGACAGATCACGGCGATACGGTCGCCGCGGTGCGCCGCGATCAGCGCCTGCAAGGATTCGGCCACCTCGGCCGCGAACGCACTCCGGTCGGCGGCCATCTCGTTGGCCAGGAACCGGCGCCACGCCTCCTTGTCGCTCCGCATGACCTCTCCCGGGATGTAGGTAGACGCCTCGGCGTCGTACTCCCGTACCCCGGGTACCACGGTGGCGGTCAGGCCGGTGAGGGCTTCCAGCGGGGCCGCGGTCTGGCGGGCGCGGCGCATGGGGCTGGTGTAGAGCGCGTTAAGGGTCTCTGACCCCAGCCACTCCGCCACGGCCTTCGCCTGCCGGTGTCCGACCTCGGTGAGCTCGGGGTCGGCGGGGCCGTCCGCGTCCTCGACGTGCTCCGGACGGGCGTGTCTCACCAGGATCAACTCCACCGGCCTGCTCCTTCCCAACCGGCACGACGGCCACTGTCGCTCACCTGGACCACCCGTCGATCCGGGCGCTAGGTTGATGACGCGGGCCGACTTCGGCAGGGGGCCACATGTGGCGTTCGTCCAGGCGTCGGGGTGCACTCGATATCATCACCCCAGTGAAGCGCCGTACCAAGATTATCGCCAGCCTCGGGCCCGCGAGCTCGGACGAGTCCACCATCAAAGCCATGATCGAAGCGGGCATGGACGTAGCCCGGCTCAATCTCTCCCACGGCAGCATCGACGATTCCATCGCCCGCCTCCGCCAGATCCGCGCCATCTCCGAGACGGTGGGCCGAGAGGTCGGCATCATGGCCGACCTTCCCGGCCCCAAGGTGAGGATCGGGAAGCTCGACGCCCCGGTCGATCTCGCGGTCGGCCACGAGATCCTGCTCGAGCCGGGCAACGAGACCAGCACCGCCGACCGGTTCATGGTCGATTACGACGGTCTGCTCACCGACGTCCAGCTCGGGGATCAGCTCGCCGTCGGCGACGGGGCGATCATTCTCGAGGTGGTCGACCACGAACCGTCCGCGCTCCGGGCGCGGGTCGTGTTCGGCGGCACCACCCAGGGGCGACCCGGTCTCCACATCCCGTCGGACCGGTTGAAGCTGACCACCCCCACCCGCCACGATCTCCGCCTGCTCGACGCCATGGTCGACGAGGACGTCGACATGGTCGCCCTGTCCTTCGTCCGGTCGGCCCACGACGTCCGCCGGGTCGGGCTCGAACCGACCCCTCGGGGACCGCTCGTGGTGGCCAAGATCGAGACCCGGGCCGCCATCGACAACCTCGACGGCATCATCACCGAGTCCGGCGCCATCATGGTCGCCCGGGGTGATCTGGGCACCGAGCTCAGCCTCCAGGACCTGCCCCACCTCCAGAAGGAGATCATCGCCCGCTGTATCGCCCTCGGCCGGCCCGCCATCACCGCCACCCAGATGCTCGAATCGATGATCACCTCACCGTCACCGACCCGGGCCGAGGCCTCCGATGTGGCCAACGCGGTGTTCGACGGGACGAGCGCGGTGATGCTGTCGGCCGAGACCGCCATCGGCCACGACCCGGCGCACGTGGTGGCCACCATGGCCAGCATCGCCCACCGGGCGGATCAGGAGTTCGACTACGACGGGTGGGCGATCCAGCTCCGGCGCGACCAGCTCCTCGAACCCCAGAGCCAGGACTCGGCCGTGACCGATGTGATGACCATGGCCACCTGGCAGGCCGCCCGGGAGATCGACGCCAAAGCCATCATCTGCATCACCCGGTCCGGGTTCACGGTCCGGGCCATCGCCCGGTTCCGGCCCGAGGTCCCGATCCTGGCCTTCAGCCCCGAGGAGCGCACGATCCGGCAGCTCACCATGAGCTGGGGGGCCACCCCGATCAAAATCGACCGGATCGAGGACAATGTGTCCACCGTTCACCGGGCCATGGAACAGGCCAAGGCCGACGGACACCTCCGGGCCGGTGACATCGTGGCCGTCCTCGGCGGCAGCTCCGCCACGATCGGCGCCACCGACACCCTGCGGGTCGTGCGCTGCCCCTAGTGCCCTTTCGAGCCGTGGACGATCCCCTGGGTGAACGCCGCAGGCCCCGACCCGCGGCCCGGATCAACGCGGCCCTGAACCGGTTGGGTCTGCGTCGGCGGCGGGTGGCGTTCGTCCTGTCCGGTGGGGGAGCGCTCGGGGCGGTCCAGCTCGGCATGCTCCGGGCGCTCACCGAGGCCGGGATCCGGCCCGACCTGGTCATCGGTTGCTCGGTGGGTGCCATCAACGGCGCCGCGTTCGCCACCGATCCGTCCCTGCGGGGCGTGACCCGGACCGAACGGATCTGGCAGCGGCTCGCCGATGGAGACCCGGCGGTGATGCCGTCCCGGCGCCTCCCGCTCGCCGTGGTCCTGGCCCGCAGAGGCCGGAGCCTGCATGATCCGTCACGCCTGGAGCAGCTCCTGGCCGAGGAGCTGCCGATCCCGACCATCGAAGGTCTCCGCGTCCCGTTCCAGTGTGTCGCCACCGATCTGGCCACCGCGTCGGAGCGCTGGTTCGATCAGGGACCGCTCGTACCGGCCCTGATGGCCTCGGCGGCCCTGCCCGCGGTGTTCCCGTCGGTCACCATCGACGGGCGGGACCTGATCGACGGTGGTGTCCTCAGCGAGATCCACACGGTGCGGGCCGCCGAGCTCGGCGCAACCGAGATCTACGCCCTCCATGTCGGCCACCTGTCGGACCGGACCGTCGAGGTCCAACGACCGTTCGACGGGGCCATGCGGGCCTACTGGACGGCCCGGCGCTACCGGCTCCACGACGATCTGGAACGGACCCCGGGCGGGGTCACCCTCCATGTGCTGCCGGCCGGCACCATCCCCCGCCTCCGGTTCGACGACTTCACCCGCTCCGCAGAGCTGACCGAGATGGGCTACCAGCAGGCCAGCGAATATCTGGCGGCGGTGCGTGGTGACGAGAGCCCGTGGAGCGGTGACCCATGGGAGTCCCGGGCGCCAAGTTCGTCCACCCGTCGGCCGGTTCGGGCCCCGGCGTCCACGGAGGTCGACGACCCGTTCCGGACCGGCCCTGACCCGGAGCAGGACGACGTGATCACCGAGCCCGGCCCGGCGCCGTGGGCGGCCGACGATCTCGACCCGGACGCGGCTCGCCCGCAACCGTCGGCCGATCCCGACCCGTCCACCGAGGGGCGGGCCGAACCCGGGTCTTGAGCCCGCCGGTCCACTACCCTGCGGCCCCATGAGCGAGCTGAGCCTGGGTCACGGCCTCCCCGAGACCGTCCTGCCCCCCGATTCCGACGCCCTGACCGACGCCCTGGCCTCGGCGGCGGCGGCTCCGGCCGCCGCCCGGCGCGCCGCCCTGGCGTCGGTGGTGGCCCGATGGCCGACGGCGTCGACGGCGTGGGCGGCGTTGGGGGACGAGTCGTCCGACGTGATCGACGCCTACGCCTGCTATCGGGTCGGCTACCACCGAGGACTCGACCAGCTCCGCCACAACGGCTGGCGGGGTTCCGGTTACGTGCGTTGGCAGCACCCGTCGAACCGGGGGTTCCTGCGGGCCCTGGCCGGCCTGCAGCGCTGCGCCGCCGCCATCGGGGAACGGGACGAGGCAGAGCGGTGCGCCGTGTTCCTCCGCCAGCTCGACCCGGCCTGGGACGACAGCCTCCTCGACCAGGGCGACTGAGCCCGGCGCACCGGTGAACCGAGCCGAGCGACCGATGCGGCCCGGAGGCGTCGCCGGCGCGGTCCTGTGCGGGGGCCGGTCCCGACGGCTCGGGCGGGACAAGGCCCTCGTCGAGGTGGGTGGCGTCGCCCTGGCCCTGCGGGTGGCCGAAGCGATGCGCGCCGCGGGGGTCGACCCGGTGATCGCCCTTGGGGGAACCGCGGGTGACGCACTCGGGCTGCCCACGGTGGCCGACCGCCACCCCGGGGCCGGCCCGCTGGCCGCCCTGGCCACCGCCCTGTGGTGGGCCCGCTCGGGCCTGGTGGTGGTGGCGGCCTGCGACCTGGCGTTGCTCGCTCCGGAACATGTGGCCGCCCTGGTGGCGGCCGCCGACGCCGACACCGCGGCCGTCGCCGGAATCGACGGTGAGGTCGACCCCAGCCTGGGGTGTTGGCCGACCGGTGCCCGCTCGGCGATCGCCGGCGCGCTGAGCGCCGGCCGTCGGGCCTGGCGGGACGCCCTGGACGTCGTCCCGTACCGAACGGTGGGCCTGCCGCCCGAGGCCGGGGTCGACGTCGACACCGAGGACGCCTTGGCCGAGGTCCGCCGCCGGCCGGGTTTCCTGGATCGGAATACAACGAACGAGCCGACGGTGCCTCCTGCGTCCTAGGCTGGCCCCATAGGACACCGACTGGTTCAAGACCACCACCAGCTCGACGAGATCGTCTCGTCCGCCGCCGCGGCGCCCCGATACGCCATCGACACCGAATTCCACCGGGAACGGACGTACTTTCCCCAGGTGGCCCTGGTGCAGTTGGCCTGGGACGACCAGGTTGAGCTGATCGACCCCCTGGCCGTGGACATCGGTGCGCTGACCCCGTTGCTGGAGGGGAGTGGGCTCTGCGTCCTGCACGCGGGTGTCCAGGATCTCGAGGTGTTGGAGCTGGCCACCGGGTGCACGCCGAGCCGCCTGTTCGACACCCAGATCGCCGCCGGCTTCCTCGGGGTGTCCAACGGTTCCCTCGCCTCCCTTCTCGACCGCTACCTGGGGGTGAACGTCCCGAAGGCGGACCGGTTGAGCGACTGGCTCCGGCGACCCCTAACCGATGCCCAGCTCCGCTATGCGGCCTCGGACGTCGACCGGCTCCTCGACCTGGCCGACGCCATCGGGGCCGGTCTGGAGGGTGAGGGCCGCACCGAATGGGCCGACAGTGAGTGTTCCCTCCTGCTGGAACGGCCCCGCCATCGGCGTCAGCCGGAGGACGCCATCAACCGGCTGAAGGAGGCCAGGTCGCTCCGGGGCGCGGCGTACCGAACCGCGTCGGCCATCGCCGCCTGGCGGGAACGGCGAGCCGCCGCCCTCGACCTGCCGGTCCGTCAGGTCCTTCCCGATCTCGCCATCGTGGCGATCGCCCAGCGGGCCCCGACGAATCCGGCCAAGCTCATCGAGCTTCGGGGGGTGGAGCAACGCCACCTCCGCAACGGGGCCGCCGAGGAGATCATCGCCGCGGTCAAGCAGGGCAAGGAGTCGACCCGGGAGACCGAGCGGCCACCGCGATCCCCGGAGCTGCCCCGCCAGCTTCGCCCGGTCATCACCCTCGTGATGGCCTGGATCTCGCAGCTGGCCCGGGATCACCGGCTCGATCCGGCCCTGCTGGCCACCCGGGCCGATGTGGAGAACCTGCTTCGGGGCGGCACCGACAGCCGGCTCCATCACGGCTGGCGGGCTGACCTGGCCGGGGTCCCGATCGCCCAGCTCGTGGCCGGTGACGCCGCCGTAGCGTTCGACGGCGACGGCCGGCTCGTCCTCGAACGACGCAGCGGGATCGCGCTCGGCTCCGCTTGATAGGGGCCATTCGGCCTCTGCTGCGGGTCATTCGGCCTATCGACGCTGAATTACCGCCGACATCGCTCAGATACCCGACCCAGCGTTCGCCATTCCGCTTCAAAACGGCGTAGACTGATCTCCTTACGCCAGTGCTGCGGGGCTAGGTGGAACCGCAACAGGTCGTCACCCCAGCCGACCTCAAGTTGCTCAGGAGTGTCCCATGAAGAAGGGGCGTCATCGTCGGTCTGAAGAGGCGCGAGCTTGGAAGCGCTCGATGGACGCAGACGAGATCGAGTCGTTGATGGAACGGCTCGACGACGACCCCTTCGATGTGCCGACCACATACGTGGCCAGCCAGGCCTGGGAGGACGACGGCGAGCGGGTCGACTGACCAGGCTCACGCCGCCCGACAACGCCTCGGCCGAGCGGCTGTCCGCCGTCGCCGAACCGAACCCTACCGAACCCGATGGTCCAGCCGCCGGTGCCGTTCCCGGCCCCGGCGGCTGGTCCGCGTCCGGCGCCGTACGCCGGCGCCCAGCGCCGAGCAGGTGACGGCCACCACCGATCAGTACTGACCAGTACTGATTTCGAGCAGTGTCGATCAGTGCTGTTCGGTGGTCTCGGACGCCTCGGTCTCGTCGAGGATGTCGTTCAGCTTCACGATCTCGGACTCGCGGACGAGGCCCACGAATCCACCCCGGCCGTCGGTGACGGCGAGAACGTCGGCGTTGGCCCTCGACATGGCGGCCACCGCGTCCCGCAGCGCCCAGGCGGGCAACGCCAACGGTCCGGAACCGTCCATGATGGCGGTGACCGGCGTCTCGTCCCAGCGTTCCCGGTCGATGTCGGAGGCGGCGTCGACCGAGCACAACCCGAGGTACTCGTTGCCGTCCACCACCGGGACCACGGCCTGACGGCGGCCGAGTGCGTGGACCCAGACGAACTCGTTGATCGACGCGTCCGGCGGGACGGTCATGACGTCGGTCTCCAACGCGGCCGACAACGGCAGGGCCAGGCGGCTCTCGAGACCGCCCAGCCGTTCCTCCTTCTGGGCCACCGACACCGATGACGAACCGGCCACCAGCTGGGAGAACGCCGCGGCGATGAGCGCCGGCACCACGGCACTGCCCTGGGACGACTCGGCCACGAACATCACCGCGGCGATCGGGGTGCGGTACCCGGCAGCCAGGAAGGCGGCCAGGCCGAGCACCGGCCATAGGCGTGGGTCTTCCAGGCGCCCGCCGCCGAGCCCCACGAAATCCAGGCCGTCACCGACGATCTTGCCCAACAGGACCCCCTGCACGGCGAGGGGGATGAACAGGCCGCCCACCCCGCCGGCGGCCACCGTGGTCAGGGTGGCCACCGCCCGCAGGAAGAACATGGCGATCAGAATCTTGGTGGAGGTGTTGGCCGTGATCATCCACTGGATGACGGCGTTGCCGGGGCCCAAGGTGAGGGGCTCGCCGACCAGCCCCTGGGTGATCCAGGCCACCCCGCCGAGGGTGAGCCCGCCCACCACGGCCAGGAGCAGCGGGTTGAAATGATGGGCGACGTCCTTGGCCCGCCGTACGAACCAGGCGAAGGTGCGACCGCCGAACCCGGCCAGGATCCCGAGGACCACGGCGCCCACCAGCTCGCCCGGGCCGAGCCGGTGATCGGTGGCGTAGCCCACCGCGGTCCCGGTCACCGTGAACGGCATGGCCACGAAGGTCAGGTAGCTGACCGCGGCAGCGATCAGGGATGGCAGTAGGGCGTGGTGGGCGACGTCGTCCCGGTAGGGGGACTCGAGGGCGAACACGACCCCGGTGGCCGGGGTCTGGAACACGGCGGCAACCCCGGCGGCCGCTCCCGCGGTCAGGAGCTGTTGGGCCGCCCCCCGGCCCAGGCGTCGTTCGAGGGGTTCGAACACGTAGTAGCCGATGGCCGAACCCATGTAGATCGACGGACCCTCGAGACCGAGCGCACCCCCGGATCCGATCGTGGCCACGCCGGCCAGCATCTTGGCCGGGACCTCCCGGAGCTTGTAGACGGGTCGGCGGCTGTGGAACTGGGTGACGTAGTCCTCCGAGGTGGCGTTGGAGGCCCCCTGGCCGATGGTCCGCAGCAGCAACCAGGCCAGGATGAGGCCCACCACCGGGGCCACGGCCTGGGCGGCGAACGGCCACCCTTCCACCTGGTGGAGCACCACCTCGACGGTCACGTACTCGAACACCGACACGAGCAGCCCGGTGATCAGACCAACCGCGGCGGAGGCCAGGAGCACCTTGGAGCTGACCGCTTCGGGGACCAGCAACCGGACCTTGGCCAACATTACGGTGGTTGTCCTCCTCGCTCGTCACGTCGCGCCGATGCAGACCGTCGGATCGGGCGCCGTGATCGGCGATCGTCCGATTGGGTGATGCTGTCCCGTCGCCCCGGACCTTGCCCGCGTGAGGAACAGCTCGTTGCAGCATGCCCGATTGCCCGGCCGGTGCCGACCCGTGGGCGGTATCGCCCAGGATTCGACCTCGACCGGCCCGGTCACCCGCCGGGTTCCGATCGGGTCGGCGGCCCGATCACCACGGCGACCCCCGGATCGGTTGCACCGGCCAGGGCGGTGATCTCCTCCACCAGCCGGTCGTACACGTCACGACCGCACAGCTCGATCAGCTCGTCGCGGGCGGTCAGGTACACCGGGCTGGTGCCGACGTGCGCCGTGGGCTCCTCGGTGCACCACCAGCCGAAATCCTCCCCACCCGGTCCCCAGTCCCGCCGCTGCCAGGCCCGCACCAGATTGGTTTCGTAGCCGTACTCGTCGGTGTGGACGTCGAGCCGGATCGGGACCTGCCAGCACACCGCCGGTTTCCAGTCGATGGGGCGCTCACCCCGTGACAAGGCGCCCAGGTGCAGGGCGCATCCCGACCCGCCGGGGAATCCGGCCGGGTTGAGGAAGATGCAGGCCCCATCGACCATGCGGGTGATCCGGTCCCGGCCCTGCTGCTTGATCGGGCCGCCCCGTTTGCGGGCCCGGGCCCGGTGGGCCCATTCGTCGTCGGTCAGGCGCTCGGCCTGGGCCAGCACGGCCCGCCGGTCGTCGGCGTCGACCAGGTGGGCGCCGTGGGTGCAGCACCCCAGGGTGCCGGTGGGGTCCGGTTCGGGTTCGATTGAGGGGCAGCCCTGCCCGTAGACGCACCGGTAGTTGGATCGCAGGAACGACAAGTCGAACAACCATGTCGCCCCGACGACGTCGACCTGCAACCACTGTCGAGGTACCGGACCCGATGTCACGGCCGGGAGGATACCGTACGGTCGCACCCGGAAGGGGAGACCCGGGGCCCGCGGGGAGATGGGGACGGCCGTTGCCGTCCGCGGGAGACACGAGTGTCAGGAGGCGATCCGTGGCCAGCGACGAACTCGATCCAGGAATCAGCCGACGCCTTGAGGACGTCGCCGACCGGCTCGACCAGATCTCCGAGGAGCTCGGCGATTTGTCGATGGCGATCCTGCAGGACGCCCAGGACTCCGGCTCGACGAGCCGTCCGGCCATCGAGAAGACCCTGGCTCAGGCCCGCCGCGCCGTCGTCTAGGCCTCACACCTGCTCCGTCCCTCGCGCTGACCGGCTCGGCCGGCCGCCGCCGTGGGGGACAGGGCTCATGGAAGGGAATCAGCCGTCGTCGTCGCCGTGGTTGTTGGTCTCGGGGTCGGGGGCGATGTCGTGCACGAACCCGTCGGCCACCCCGGGACTGTCGCTGCCGAGCTCGTTGATCCGGCGGATCAGGACCACCAGGCGGGCATAGGACCGGTGATCGAACCGGAAACCGAGCCGGGGGAGATCCACGACGTCGTCGTCGCGCTGTTCCGCTGAGGTGGTCTCGATCCGTTCGATCGCGCCCGAGGTGACGATGTCGCCGAACTCGTCGTTGAGCGCGGCCAGGGTCCGATCCGAAACCGGTTGACGCAGCCGGATCACGAGACGACGCCCGACGAACCGGATCGAGTGATAGCACCGGTAGAAGTCCGAGACGTAGTCGGCGGCCTCGGCGGCATCGTGGGTGTGGAGGAACAGGCCCATGTCGGCGGGGCTGATCATGCCCTGATCGAGCAGTTCGCGCTCGACGAACTGCTGCCAGGAGTCCCAGTAGCTGGACTCGTCGTGATCGATGAGGACCACCGGGGCGGGGAACGACTTCCCGGTCTGGATCAGGGTCAGCAGTTCGAAGGCCTCGTCGAGGGTGCCGAAGCCGCCCGGGAAGACCACGAAGGCGTCGGACTCCTTCATGAAGGTGAGTTTCCGGGTGAAGAAGTACTTGAACGTGGCCAGCTTGCGGGTGTCGGAGAAGAGCGACGAGGCCTGCTGCTCGAAGGGGAGCGAGATGTTGACCCCGAACGCGGCGTCCGGGCCGGCCCCTTCGATCCCCGCGGTCATGATCCCCGGTCCGGCTCCGGTGATGGTCATCCAACCCCGGCCCGTCATTGTCTCGGCGAAGGTGCGAGCCAGGTCGAAATCGGGGGTGTCGGGTTTGGTGCGGGCCGAACCGAAGATCGTCACCTTCGGTCGTTGTTCGTAGGGGGAGAAGACGTCCCAGGCGTTGAGGATCTCGACCAGGGTCTGGTTGGCGATCTTGAGGTCGAGCCGGCTCAGGTTGGCCACGTCCATGTCGAGCGAGGTGACCACCATCGACCGCACCAGGTCGTCGTTGGCGTCGTTGCCGACGAGCGCCAGGATCTTGGTGATGGCCAGGTCGACCCGTTCGTCACCGAACGTGGATCGTGAGCGGGGGATGGGCATGCCGGGCGACTCCATTCGGGATCGCCGGCCGCCGGATCAGACCGGGGCCGGTTCGTCCACCCGACCGTACAACGTCGTCCGCTGGACCAGGTGCCGTCCCATGGGCTCGATCAGGCGGGCGAAGTCGTCCGGGCCCACCCCTTGGCCGTGGGCGGCCCCGGCGGCCCGGGAGATGTTCTCGTCCATCAGGGTCCCGCCCAGGTCGTTGCAGCCCGCCATGAGCAGCTGACGCACGGCGTCGAAGCCGATCTTCACCCAGCCGGACTGGATGTTGTCGATCGAGCCGGCGTAGGCGATCCGGGCGATGGCGTGGACCAGCACGGTCTCCCGGAACGTCGGCCCTCGGCGGGCCTTGCGTTGCAGGTAGATCGGGGAGGCCATGTGTACGAACGGCAGGCCCACGAACTCGGTGAATCCCCCCGTCTCGTCCTGGAGGTCGCGGGTGAGCAGGAAGTGCCGGGCCCAGCTCTCGGGGTGCTCGACGGCGCCGAACATCATGGTCACATTCGACCGCAACCCGACCTGGTGGGCGGTGCGATGGGCGTCCAGCCACTCGTCGGTCGAGATCTTGTCGGGACAGAGGATCTCCCGGATCGGGTCGTCCAGGATCTCCGCGGCCGTGCCCGGCAGTGAACGCAACCCGGCGTCCATGGCCCGCTTCAGGTAGTCGGCCAGCGGCTCGCCGAGCCGGCGGGCGCCTTCGGTGACCTCGAGGGCGGTGAACCCGTGGATGTGGATGTCGGGGGCGACCTCCTTGACCGCTCGGCAGACCTCGATGTAATAGTCACCGTCGAAATCGGGGTGGATTCCCCCCTGCAGGCACACCTCGGTGCACCCCTCGGCCACCGCCTCCTGGACCCGCTGCTGCATGTCCTCGAGGGTCAGCAAGTAGGGGGTGCCGCGCAGGTTCAGGCTCAGCGGCCCCTTGGAGAACCCGCAGAACCGGCACTTGAACGTGCAGACGTTGGTGTAGTTGATGTTGCGGTTCACCACATAGGTGACGTCGTCGCCACTGATCGTCCGGCGAAGCTGGTCGGCGGCGGCGGCCACCGCAGCCACTTCCGGTCCGCGGGCCGAGAACAGGGTGACGATCTCGTCGAACCCGACCCGCTCCCCGGCCTCCACTCCGGACAGGACGTCGGCCACGGGGCCGGTCAACACCCGGCGCGAACCGTCGACGAGCACGGCCGGGGATACCGGCGCCCCCGAATACCACTGGGTGGAGCGATCGCCGATGAGGACCACGTCGGCCCCGTCGTCGCCCTTGGCCACGAACTCGGCCTTCTCGGGGAACACCGCACCGGGATCGTCCCGGGCCAGACCCTCGGCGTCGGACCGGTCCATGACCGGGAAGCGCAGTTCGGCGTCGAGCCAACGTTCCGGGTTGCGGACCACCTCGGGGTAGACGGTGAGGCGGGGAGCGAGGGTGAAACCGGCCCGTTCGCACGCGTCCCGGAGCCGGTCCAGGTGGGGCCAGGGGCGTTCCGGATTGACATGGTCGGCGGTGATGGGGGAGACGCCCCCGAAATCGTCGATGCCGGCGGCCAGGAGGTCGTCGAACCGGTCGGACAGGTTGGGCGGGGCCTGGACGTGCACGTCGTTGGGGAGCAGTAGGCGGGCCAGGGCGATCGCCCGGTGGAAGTCGTCGGCCGGGCAGGGCTGTCGGCGCCACATGGCGGTCCCCGGCTTGGGCAGGAAGTTCTGGACGATGACCTCCTGCACATGGCCCCAACGACGGTGCGCCGAGGCGATGGCCTCGAGGGCCAGCACACGGTCGGCCTCGGTTTCCCCGATACCGACCAGGATGCCGGTGGTGTAGGGGATGGCCAGGTCGCCGGCGGCCTCCAGGGTGGCGAGGCGCCGCGATGGGGTCTTGTCCGGGGCGCTTCGGTGGCAGTCGAGATCGTCCCGAAGGGATTCGAGCATCATGCCCTGGCCGGGGGCCACGGTCCGCAACCTGGCCAACTCCTCACCGGTCAGGGCGCCGGGGTTGGCGTGGGGGAGGAGCCCGGTTTCGATGCGGACGAGTTCGGACATCTCGACCAGGTAGTCGATCGTGGACGCGTAGCCGTGCTCGGCCAGCCATTCGGCCGCCACCGGGTACCGTTCCTCCGGGCATTCGCCGAGGGTGAACAGGGCTTCGTGGCAGCCGGCTCGGGCGCCGCGGCGGGCGATGGCCACGACCTCGTCGGGGGTCAGGTAGGGGGCATCCAACCGGGCCGGGGGCTGGGCGAAGGTGCAGTAGCCACACTGGTCACGGCACAACTTGGTCAGGGGTATGAACACCTTGGGGGAGTAGGTGATCCTGGTGCCGTGAAGCGCCGAACGGAGCGCCGCCGCCTCGGCCGTCAGCTCGGCCGTCGGCCGGGTCATGAGGCCTCGAGCGTCGGGGGAGGGGCCGGCGAGCCGGAGCTCGGCGAGATGATCGGTCAAGGATGACTCCTTCCTGGCCCGGGACGGCTACGGATCCGTCCCGGTTGGACCGCTTCCCCGCACTGGGGGCAGCGGACGGTCTGTTCGAGGGGCGTCCCACAGGCTTCGTGGACCAGGACGGTGGGGGGTGAGCCGTCCGCATACCAGCGGTCTCCCCAGCGCATCAAGGCGATGAGCGCCGGTGACAGGTCCGCCCCTTTGGCGGTCAGCCGGTATTCGTGGCGCAGCGGCCGTTCCTGGTAGACGACCTTGTCGAGCACCCCGGCCTCCACCAGCTTGGCCAGACGATCGGCCAGGAGGTTGCGGGCGATGCCGAGATCCTGCTGGAGCTCACCGAATCGGTGCACTCCCCGGAAGACGTCGCGCAGGATCAGCACGGTCCACCGGTCGCCGATCACCCCGAGGGTGGCGGCGATCGAGCAGCCGGGATCGTGGTTGTCGCCGGTGTCGGCGGAGGGGGCCGATGCGGAGATCGACGGGGGGATGTGGGGCCCGATTCCGGGGTCGCCGGCCATGATGGCGCCAAGCTAGTCAGGGTCGGTTTAGATTTGCAACTCACCGGGCCCCGGCGACATCGCCCATGGGTGCCCGGGGGTCTTCACCCACGCCAGCACGGTCCCGTGTCCAAGGGGCAACCGGCGTTCACGGCTACCCTGCTGACCGATGCAGGAGGGTCGCGATCAGAGCGCGGGGCGCGCTCCCGTTTCGCCATCCCGGGTTACCGATCAGTCACCTGACGGCCACCCGGACCGCCGTCGATCCTCCGTGCCGACCCATGCCTCGGTGGTGACCACGGCACCGTTCGTTCCCGTCCGGGCGGGGACCGAGCACGCCGGTCCGTTCGAAGCCGCCCTTCACCTGGCCGGCCGCTGGAAGGGCGCCCTCGTGGTCGCCCTGGCCGGGCTGACCACGATCGCGGTCGTCACCGTGGTGACGGTGTACCGGGGCGCCGCCCCCGACGATCTGGCCGCTCGTGAGCACGCCGCGGCCGGCGCCCCGGGGGTCAACGCTGTGGCGGCGCAGCCCGATCGGTCGACGACGTCACCGCCCACAACCTCGCTCGCCGATGTCGACGGAGCGGTTTCCGCCGCCGAAACCGGCGGGGGAGAGGGCACGGCGTCGACGCGAGACGCCGCAACCCCCGAGTCGGACGATGCTCGCACGTTCACCGAACCTTCGGCATCCGGCAACGGTGGATCGGCCACCGGATCTGCCACCGCCGGCGCTCCCGCGGCGACAGAAGGCGCCAGCACCACCGAAACCACGGCTCCGCCGGCCGGGCCGTCCACCACGATCCGGACCGGCCCGGCGGCGCCGACCACCGTCCAGACCCCGACCGGCGGCCCGGCCGTGGATGCCCCGACGGCGCTGCCGCACCGGGTGCAGGCCGAAACGGGCACGACGTCGGGTTCGGCCCGGGTCCGCACCGATCACCCGGGCTACACCGCCACTGGCTACGTCGGCGATCTCATCACGCCTGGTTCGGGGGTCGCCCTACCGAGCGTCGTCACCGGCCCGGTGACCATGATCCGGGTCCGGTACGCGACCCCTCCGTTCGGCGGCAGCGGCGACCGCACGGTAACGATGATGAACGGCCCCGGCGTGCTCGGCCGGATCACGTTCACCCCAACCAGTGGTCCTGACCAGTGGGCCACCGTCGACGTCGCCGTCGACCTGCCTGCGGACGTTCCCGTCGAGTTGTCCCTGGTGGTGGAGCCCACCGACTCCGGTTGGGTCAATCTCGACTGGATCGAACTCGGCTGAGGGCTGGTCCGGCGCCTCGTTGCGCACGGGCGCGCGGTTCGAGAATCCCAAACCTCGTGTCCCCGGGTCAGAGCGGCACGAATCCACGCCGCAGAAGTAGCCGACTCTACCGCCGCTGTCGCCCCGACCTCGACATCGATCTGTCGCACCGCAAGCTCGCCCACCGGGGCTCCTATGAGGGTCGGGTGTGGGTGTCGCCCTCCACCGTTGACCGGGTCCTGGCCCGCCACGGCCTCGTTCTGGAGTTGAGTGCCAGGGAGTGGTGTAGGAGGGGGTAGGGGGTGGAGGGTCCCCCGGACGTGACGGTCACTGCGTCAATCTCAAGCAGCAGGTTTCGATACGAACAATCTTGAGGAGTGACTGCAGTGGCCGTCTCTACAACTATTGATCCCAGCGCGTGGCTGGGCAAGTATCTCGAGGGCCCCGAGGGTGACACGGACCTGGCCCGGTCGATGCTTCAGGCGTTCGCGGAGGTGTTGATGTCGGCTCAGGCGTCGATGCTGTGCGAGGCCGGCTATCAGGAACGAACCGACGAGCGGACGAATCATCGGAACGGGTACCGGCACCGGCCGTGGGACACGAGGGTCGGCACGATCGATCTGGCTGTCCCGAAGCTCCGGTCCGGGATGTATTACCCGGACTGGTTGTTGCAGCCCCGGCGTCGGGCTGAGCAGGCCCTGGTGACGGTGGTCGGCCAGGCTTATGTGGAGGGGGTGTCGACCCGGCGGGTTGATGATCTGGTCAAGGCGATGGGGATCGATGGGATTTCTGCGTCGGAGGTGTCTCGCATGGCCACCGAGCTCGATGCCAGGGTGGCCGAGTTCCGTGAACGACCGTTGGAGGGCGTCTACCGGTACCTGTGGATCGACTCGACCGAAGCGTGGACCGGGTGCCTCCGGGGCCTGGTGGCCCGGGGTCTCACCGGGGTCGAGCTGGTCATCTCCGATGCTCACGGGGGCATCAAGGCCGCGATCGCTCAGGTGTTGTCAGGGGCGTCGTGGCAGAGGTGCCGAACCCACTTCATGGCGAACCTCGCCACGAAGGCCCCGCACCCCTGTCTGTCAGGTGGGGTGAGGCACCGGTGTAGCCGGATCATTTGACCCTGACGGGGCGAGATAGGAGCACGATTCGTGACGTTGACGACTGCAGAGTTGGAGGGCCGCGCCCAGACTGGGGTGATGGCTGATGATGACGTCGATCCGGCCGCGCGGCCGCGGCCGCGGACGTTCACTGCGGAGCAGAAGGCTGGGATCCTGGCTGAGTGCGACTCGTGGCCGAAGGGCTCGGCTGAGCGTGGGGCGATCCTGCGCCGGGAGGGGCTCTATTCGTCGCACATCTCGGAGTGGTGGAAGCAGGCCGAAGCCGGTGCCCGGGAGGGACTGGCCCGCAAGTCCAAGAAGCGCCGCTCCGCTGAGCAGGTCGAGCTCGAGAAGCTGCGCCGCTAGAACAAGCGGTTGAGCGCCGAGTTGGAACTCGCGAGGCGAGCCAGCGTCCGGGTTAGCGAGCCCACAGGCTTCGCCAGCCGGAGATCAGATCGCCCGGCGGCTAGTTCGAGTGATCTGGATGAGGTACGGCGACCACTTCGAGTTCGTCGATCGCGGTGAAGTCCCGGGGGTTGCAGGTGTGGAGAGGGAGGTTGTTGGAGACAGCGATGGCGGCGATCATGGCGTCGTAGGCGCGGACGGCTGGTTTGCGTCCTGCTCGGCGCAGGCCGGCGGCGACTCGCCCGAAGCTTCGTGCGGCGTTGGCGTCGAACGGGAGCGGTTCGAAATCGGCTTCGGCCTGTTGGACATGGGCCTGCCGTGCCGCTCGTTCATGGTCGGTGGATGCCACGAGTGGGCCCACGGAGAGTTCGGCCAGGGTGATCGCCGTGATCAGGGGCTCGGTGGGGAGTTGGTCGATACCTTCGATCCGCCCGAGCAGGATGAGCGTACTGGTGTCAAGGATCCCGCGGGGCATAGATCAGAGGCCGGGATCGAGGATCTGATCGAGGTCGTGCCGTAGCCGATCGGGGTCGACGGTTGGAAGTTGCCGGTGGCCGGCAAGGATTGCGTCCAGCGATTTTGGTTGGGGGCGGAGTGGTCGCAGCTCGGCCACTGGCTTTCCGGAGCGGGTGATCGTGAGGTGCTCGCCTTTGGTGACGCGGTCCACGACGTCGCCGCCGTGGTTGCGGAGTTCTCGGATCGAGACTTCGGACATGACGAGACCGTATCACGTGTGAGACGCGAGGGAAAGCAGATTGTTGACGTCGTGCAAGGCGGTCCCTGGGGTCCAGGCAGTCTCGAAGTGCCAGGCGATGACCAGGATGGAACGGCCAACCGCGGCAGCTGCTCGTTGGGATCCGCGCCGTCCGCGAATCTGCTCGCCCGGTCATGCCTCTGGCACTCCGATGCGAGAGCGACGTCGGCCAATGGCGGCTACGGCCGGAGGAGTCTCCATAAGTGCTGCATAATGACGATTATGCCTGGTACAGACCGTTGACCAGGGGAACGTCTCCGGGTGTCGATCAGCTGAGCTTCCAGGGGAACTGCTACTGTCGAGGCCATGGCTCATGTCGCTACCGATTGAGCTGACCGTCAGCAGATGCTTCAGGCGTTCAACGAGCGACTCGTCGCTGGCCGTGCACCCGAGCCCGGAGAGCCCCATACAGCCTTGGAGGCCGTTGAGGTACTTGAGGCCCGGCGTCCTGGTGCGGTGACGCCCGAGATGCGTCGGATCGCTCGTCGAATCCACAACGCCGAGGTCGCCGACGCTCGTCGCTCCCTCAGCTGAGCACGGGTTCGGAGCCATCGTTCTGTGCTGCGGTTCCTGAACTGGATCGAAACCGTCGACGCGCTCTCCCAGCTCGATGTCCCGATCCGAGACGAAGTCTCCGGCTTCATCGAACACCTCGTGATACCCGGTCAAGCCGAAGGCGAGCCAGACCCACTGTTCGGCCGGAGTGGAAGATCAGTCCGGGTGGCGGGTTCCGGGTGTTGATCGCCATGCGGAACGCGTCGAGGACGAGGTCGGCTCGGTGATGATCAGCGATTGCCCAGCCGACGATCTTTCTCGACCA
>JBKDZN010000098.1:0-2553 GCA_047971245.1 Acidimicrobiales bacterium | reverse complement strand
GTTGTTCGGTGCGTACGGTCCGTGGCCGATCTTTGCGTCAGGGGGCGGTGACGGGTGCCATTTTGGCGCCCATGTCCGTAGCCATGGAGCCGTTCCGCATCGCGGTCGCCGACGACGTCCTCGACGACCTCTCCCGCCGGCTTCGGGCCACCCGCTGGCCCGAAGCCGAACCGGTCGACGACTGGTCCCAGGGGGCACCGTTGCCGTACGTCCAGGAGGTGGCCGACTACTGGGCGGATCGGTACGACTGGCGGGCCCGGGAGGAGTACCTGAACGGCTTCGACCAGTTCATGACCACGATCGATGGGGTCGACATCCATTTCGTCCACGTGCGGTCGCCACGTCCGGACGCCATCCCGCTCATCATCACCCATGGATGGCCCGGCTCGGTGGTCGAGTTCCACAAGGTGAGCCGGCCGTTGGCCGACCCCGACGGGCACGGGGCCCCGGCGGGCACCCCGGCCTTCCACGTCGTGTGCCCCTCCTTGCCCGGCTACGGCTACTCCGGCAAACCCACCGAGACCGGCTGGGGGGTCAAGAAGATCGCCGAGACCTGGGCCGCCCTGATGGCCCGCCTCGGCTACGAGCGGTACGGGGCGCAGGGCGGCGACTGGGGTGCCGTGGTCACCACCTCGCTGGGCGCCGTCGACGCCGACCATTGCCTCGGGATCCACCTCAACATGCCCCTGGGCCGGCCCACGGGTGATCCGGCCGACGACAACGAGGCCGAGGCCCGGGCCCGGGCCGCCCTGACCCACTACCAGGAATGGGATTCCGGCTATTCGAAGGAACAGTCCACCCGGCCCCAGACCATCGGCTACAGCCTCACCGACTCCCCGTCGGGCCAACTGGCCTGGATCCTGGAGAAGTTCTGGGCCTGGACCGACTGCGACGGCCACCCGGAGAAGTCGCTGTCCCGGGACGAGATGCTCGACGACATCATGTTCTATTGGGTCAACGCGGCGGCAACCTCGTCGGCCCGGCTCTATTGGGAGAGTTTCAGCCGCAACCGGCCGGTGCCGGTGCCGGTCCCCACCGGCGTGGCCGCGTTCCCCAAGGAGATCCTGCCCGCCGTGCGCCAATGGTGCGAAGGCCTGTATCCGAACATCGTGCACTGGACCGATATGCCCCGAGGCGGCCACTTCGCCGCCTTCGAGGAGCCGGAACTGTTCACCGAGGACGTTCGGGCGTTCTTCGCCCAGGTGGCGGGGGGAACGTCGGGTTCGTGAGCGGACCCGGTGCCCCGTCGACCAATGGCGTCACGGTTTCGGAGCTCCGCCGTGCCCTGCTCCCACCACCGCGCCCGGCCAGGATCCGGCCCACGCGGCGGGCCGCGGTGGCCGCCGTCTTCCGCCCCGTCGGCGACAACCTCGAACTGTTGTTCATCGAGCGGGCGTCCCGCCGGAGCGACCCGTGGTCGGGGCAAATGGCGTTTCCCGGCGGCCGCATCGATCCCTCCGACGCCGACAGCCGGGCCTGCGCCGAGCGAGAAACGCGTGAAGAGCTCGATCTCGACCTCACGCCCGCCGAGGCGATCGGGCGCCTCGACGACCTCGACGGTGGCCGGGCCACCGGGCGTCCCCTCGTGGTCAGCGGTCACTGCTACCTGTGGACCGGGGCACGACCGGACCTGCGACCCAACTATGAGGTGGCCGGCACCGTCTGGGTCCCGCTCACCGACCTGCTCGACCCGGCCCGGCACATCGAGTACCGATACCAGCCGGTGGGAGCGACCTTTCCCGGTATCCAGCTCGATCAACCCCAGCAGGTCATCTGGGGTTTGACCCTGCGGTTCCTGGCCGACCTGTTCGACCGGCTCGACCAGCCGTTCCTCGTCGCCCACGAGCGGTAATCCGGCCCGGGGGCCGGGCCGAACGAGACCGCGCGGGGGCCGGATCGGGCAGCGGAGAAGCCGGACCCGACCCCGGCGAGGGGTGGCGACGACGTCAGGTCGCGGCCGGGGACCGGCCGACCGGGCAGAAGAGCTCGGTCAGGCTGGAGTCGCGGCGGGCCAACGGTCCGGTGCCCATGGTGGTGTTCCGTCCCAGCGCGGTGTTCATCATCCCGGCCCCGGGGTTGCAGTAAGCGGCGACCGCGGCACTGGTCGGGGCCGCTCCACCCGGGCAGAGGTCGGCGTACACCTGATCCGCCGGAACCTTCTCCGGCCCCGTGTACTGCTCCCGGTACTTCAGGGCCGGTCCGGCCACGGGGTTGGCGCCGTCGGGCCCGCCGTCGCTCAGGTAGCCGAACCCGCAACCGCTGGGTTGGCCGTTGCTGAAGGTCACACAGTTGTCGAGGAACATCTGATTGACCTCAGGGTTCCAGCCGCTCCACCAGTCGGCGTGAACGGTCCGCCCACCCGGGCCCTGGAAGTTGCGGGTCACCGGATCGACGTCGGACGCCAGGTACCAATCGCCGGTGGACTCACCCGCGTCCACCCGGTAGTTGATGAAGTACTCCAGGTTGACGAGGGTGTGGTCGAACTCCCCGTCACAGAGGCTGTAGTACCAGCCTCCGTTGGTGGGATGCCGGTAGTTCGCCTGGTTCGTCGGG
>JBKDZN010000097.1:0-1508 GCA_047971245.1 Acidimicrobiales bacterium | reverse complement strand
CTGAACGGCGAGGAGGACCCGGCGAGTGGCTCGTTCGACGCGCGGCGAGGCGTCGTGTTGTCGAGACTCATTTAGAAGTTCTAACCGTTTCGGGCCCGGAGACGCCACTCCGGCGGGTATCAGGTGTTGTGTCGTTTGCCTCATCGCGGCGGGGGCGGGGGCGGTGTCGGGTGGCGGGTCTGGGGCCTCGGCTGTGACCTGCACCGAACAGGTTCGACCGGATGGCTGCGCTCGTGCGGGCTGCCGTGGGCGGGTTGTGGCCGACGATCTGGCTCGTCGATCGACCCCCGAAGCCAACACGGTCGACGGAGACCGCTTGCGGTACGTGTCAAGGGGGATGAGGCAGGTTTCTTAGGTGGATTGTATGAGTGCTTCTTGGGTGGGTTCGTTGATCCAGGCGACGGTTGGGAGGTTGGGTGGTTTGGGTGGCTGGTGCCGGAATCGGGCGGGGTTCGCGGTGTAGGCGGCGTTGAGGGTCGCTGCTCGTTGTTCGCTGATCTTGGTGGCGGTGCCGTAGTGGACCGATGCGGGGGTGTGGAGCTCGATGCCAGAGTGGCGGTGGACGTGGTTGTAGTGATCGAAGAACGTGTCGCAGAACGTCCGGGTGTCTTGGATCGAGCCGAAGCGGGCGGGGAAGGTTGGGCAGTGTTTCAGGGTCTTGAACTGGGCCTCGGAGTAGGGGTTGTCGTTGGACACTGATGGTCGGGAGTGTGAGCGTGTGACGCCGAGGTCGACGAGGAGCTGGGCGACGGACTTGGAGGTCATCGATGTGCCGCGATCGGCGTGCAGGGTGAGTTGGTTGCGGTGGATGCCTTGGCTGTCGAGGGCGTGCCGGATGAACTCTTCGGCGATCTCGCCAGTTTCGGTCTCTGCGATCATCCAGTCGATGATGTAGCGGGAGTAGATGTCGGTGATTACGAACAGGTCGTAGTAGACGCCGCGTTCAGGCCCGGCGAGTTTCGTTATGTCCCACGACCAAACCTGGTTCGGTGCCTGGGCGATCAGTTCGGGTTCTTGCGGGCCGGGTGGGTGCGTTGACGTCGTCGTTCCCGGTTCTCGCCGGCGATCGCCAACAGTCGGTACATGGTGCGGATCGAGCACAGGTAGATGCCGTCGTCGAGGAGGCGGGCCCAGACCTGGGCTGGGGCCAGGTCGCAGTAGTCCTCGGAACGCAACACGGCCAGGATGTGTTGGCGTTCGGGCTCGGTCAGCTTGTTCGGCGGTTCGGGCCGAGGCGCAGGCGGGCCGAGTTTGGGGGGGTAGGCGGCGACGCTGGATCGTGGAACGGTTCGCGCCGATCAGCTCGCAGGCTCGTTGACGTCACCCCCTCGAGATCGGCGAGGTTGTCATCGATCACGGCTGTGAGCGATCACCGGGTCCCGTCGTTGGGGATCATCGAAGTCCGACACGGGTCGCGGGTTCTGGCTGGCGGTGAGTGAGGCTAGCTGGTGGGGTTGGTGGCGGCGATCTCGAGGCCGTTGTGTTCGCGTAGGCGCCAGGAGGGCCCT
>JBKDZN010000096.1:0-42750 GCA_047971245.1 Acidimicrobiales bacterium | reverse complement strand
TGCTGTTCGCCGGGCCGGCCGGCACGCCGGATCGGCCGTCCAGCCCGGATCGGCGCCGGCGCCCGGCCCGGGCGCAGCCCCCGATGCGGTGTCGGCGGGCCGGGCCGCCCCGGCCGAACGTCTCGGTCCGAACCGGAAGGCGCTGGTGGGAACCCTGGCGGCCGTCGCGATCCTGCTCCTGGTGGCCGCGGTGATGGTCCGGCCCGGGGACCAAGGCGGCCTCCGGGCCATCAGCCGCCTCCCGGCCGGGGCCGCCCCCGTACCCACCAGGGCGCTCGCCGCATCGACCACCACAACGAGCGCCGTCCCCAACTCGACGACCGACCCCGGATCCGGCTCCACCACGCCGGCATCCCCGGGTGACCCGTCGGAACGATCGACCGCCGTCACCGGTACCAGCAGTACCGGTTCGGGGAGCACCGGGTCGACGCCGACCCCGGTGGAGACCACCGCGTCGGAACCCGACCCACCGGTCGAACCCTCCACCGGCGAAACCTCACCGACCGGGCCCGGGACCGGGTCGACAGACCGGACCGATCCGAGCCGGCCGTCGGCCGCAGCCGCCCCCGGGATCGTCCGGTTCACGGTGAGCAATGACGGTCCCTGCGTCGGCGCCGCCGGGGTGTGGGCGGTGGCCGCCTGGGCCACCCGGGACGCCGACCGGGTCGAACTGGCGCTACCCGACGGGTCGAGCCGCCGCGGCGCTCCGGACGGCCGGGCGCGCTTCTGCGCGGAGCCCGGCGCCACGGTCACCATTACCGCCGTCGGGCCCGGCGGGTCGGTCGACGCCTCGGCCGGGGTGCCGTGATCCGCGGCCCCGCGACACGACCCGGGCCCAAACGGAAGGCGGCCCCAGCAAGCGCTGCGGCCGCCGCCCGGCTCCCTCCCCAGACGTGAACGAATCGTAACCAGGGGCGTCCTCGTCTGTCGAGTGGCCTGGTGGGGCCGGTCGGCAACCGGTGTCCCGACCGGGTTTCCGGCGTACCCACGAAGGCCGGGGCGTTGGATCAGATCCGATCCGGGGCCCGCCAGCGGCGCCGGAGCAGGCCGGCGGCCGCTTTCGGGGTGCGGTCGCGGGCGAACACGCCCTTCTTGTTGCCACCGACCCGCATGAACGAGCCGCGGGTCTCGAAATCGGCGAAGTTCCAGACGTGCTCGCCGACCACGGCATCGATCCGGTCGAAGACCCGGTGGTACCGGTCGAGCAGCTCCACCTGGTACTCCTCGGTCCACGGGACGGGCCGCAGGGCGTGGTAGCCGGAGATGGTGTCGGCGCCGTACTCGGTCACGATGATCGGCTTGTGGTGGCGTTCCGCCCATCCCCGCAGCTCGGCGTCGAGACCCGCCTCGGCGGCATCCAGATCTCCGGAGTCCACATACCAGCCGTAGTACCGGTTGAGCATGATCACATCCGACAGCGCCGAGACCCGGCACCGGTCGTGGGGCGCCAGCATCACGTTCACGAAACCTACCGGTCGGCTCGGATCGGCCCGGCGGGCCTCGGCGAACAGGGGGGCGAAGTACCGCTCGGCCTCCTCGGTGTGCGATTCGGGCTCGTTGGCGATCGACCACAACACCACACTCGGGTGGTTCTTGTCGCGGGTGATCAGCTCGAGGATGGCCTGACGGTGGGCGGCTTGGGTGACCTCGTCGATGATGCCGTCGGCGAACGTGGTTTTCGGCCCACCACCGAAGAAGCCGGCCCCGACCCCCATGTTGAGACCGACGGCCGCCGTCTCGTCGATGACGACGATGCCGCGGCGATCGGCCTCGTCGAGCACTTCCTCGGCGTAGGGATAATGGGAGGTCCGCAGTGAGTTGGCGCCGATCCAGTCCAGCAGCTCGAAATCGTGGATCATCGAGACCGCCTCGTGGCCCTTACCCCGGACCAGATGGTCCTCGTGCATCCCGAACCCGCGGAAGGTGAAGGGACGGCCGTTGATCAGGAACCGGGCGCCGTCGACCCGAACCGTCCGGATCCCGACCGGCTGGTGGTAGCGGTCGACCGTCTCGTCCCCCCGGACCAGCTCGACCGTCAGGTCGTACCGGTAGCCGTCGCCGGGTTGCCACGGCCGTACGTCGGGGACCATCAGACGTCCCGACGGACCGACCCCGGTGCTCACCGTCACCCCGTCGGCGTCACGCAGGGTCACCCTGGCGGACAGGTCCGGGCCCGGTTCGGGCCCGACCGTGCCGTTGCGGCCGGTCTCGACCCGGTAGTCGACCACACCGAGCGGTGGGTCGCCGTCGAGATCGGTGACCACGGTCAGATCCGCGATGTACTCGGTCGGTGTGGCCGACAGCCAGACATGGCGAGGCAGGCCGGCGTAGTTGAAGAAGTCGTGGAAGTACTGCTGTTGCCGTGTCCCGTCGGGACGGGTCCGGACCACTCCCGGCGGGATCGTGGCGAAGCTGAGCTCGTTGTTGACCACCACCGTGATCCGGAGCTCCTCGCCGGCCCGGGCCAGTCCGGTGATGTCCGCCTCGAAGGGGGTGTAGCCACCCTCGTGCGTCACCACCTGCTCATCGTCGACCCACACCAGCGCCCGGTGGGTGGCGGCGTCGAAGCGGAGCACGATCCGTGCCCCCGACCAGCCGGCGGGGACGAACAGGCGGCGCTGATACCAGGCGTCCCCGACCAGGTCCCGGATCGCCTCCTCGGTGAAGATGTCGTTGTAGCTGGCCGGCACCGGTACGAACCGTTCCCCGGGCAACCGGTGCCGCCACCACTGCTCGCGCCGCCCGACACCGGCCGGATCGGGAGCGAAACGCCACAGGCCGTCGAGTGCCCTGGTCTCCCGGATCCCATTGTCCTGCGGTCGCAACATGTCACTCCTCACGATCCCGGCTCAGGCCGAACCCCCCGACCCGGCCGGTCCGGACCGGCGAACGGCAACCTAGCATCCGGCTACGGGCCGGTCGCCCGGTGCCCGGGCCCGACGATCCCCGGTGGCGGCCCGAGCATCCCGATCGGGGTGTCCCGAGCTGATGGCGGACCCTGACCTCATTTAGGATCTGCGGTAGGAACCTGAGCACAGGTCCGGAACTCGAAGGGGGATCGCCGTGGACGTCGGCGTGCAAACAGTGTTCTCCAGCTACGGCTGGGACGGGATCACCGATGGGGAGGTGTACCGGGAGGAGATGCGCCTGGCCCTGCTGGCGGCCGAACTCGGCTTCGACGTCGTCTGGGCGGTCGAACACCACTTCTACGACTACTCGTTCTGCCCCGACAACACCCAGTGGTTGTCGGCCGTCGCGGCGGCCACCGACCGGGTCGATGTGGGCACCGCGGCCATCATCATGCCGTGGAACGAACCGTTGAGGGTGGCCGAGAAGGTTGCCCTCCTCGACCACCTGGCCGATGGGCGGGTGCGGCTCGGTTTCGGCCGGGGGTTGAGCCGGCGGGAATACAGCCACTTCCGCGACATCGAGATGGAGGAATCCCGGGGTCGGTTCGACGAGGGATCGCTGATGGTCCAAGCCGCCCTGGAGACCGGCTACATCGAGGGCGACGGGCCCTACTACCCCCAGCCCCGCACCGCGATCCGCCCGGCCCCGGAGCGGTCGTTCGCCGGTCGCACCTACGCCGTGGCCTCCTCGGAGGACTCCCTGGAGTCGGCGGCCCGCCTGAAGGCGGCGATGGTCATGTTCGCCGACCGGTCGTGGGAGGGTCGCCTGCCCCAGATCGAGACCTGGCGGGATCACTACCGGCGCCTTCACGACGCGGCACCGCCGCCACCGCTCATCTGCGACTTCGTCTACTGCCATCCCGACGCGGCGGTGGCCGCGGAACGGGGACCCCAGTACATCGCCACCTACCTCGAGAGCGTCCTGCAGCACTATGAGGTCATGGGCGATCACTTCGCCGGCATCGCCGGGTACGAGGCCTACGCCAAGGCGGCCGGCGCCCTGCGGCGGATGGGGGAGAGCGGGTTCCTCGACGGCTTCCTCTCGGCCACCGCCCACGGGACACCGGACCAGATCCTCGAGCGGTACCGGCAACGGACCGAGCTGCTCGGTCCGTTCGAAGCCGCACCGGCGTTCCGCTTCGGCGGGATCCCCTTCGACGAGGCCGAGGCCAGCCTGCGGCTGTTCGCCACCGAGGTGCTGCCCGAGTTGCAGACCTGGCCGTGACGCCTCCGGGGCCGTGACCGCGGCTGGTCCGCAGCTCCGGGGATCCGGCCGATCCGGGCCGGCCCCGGGGTCCTTCCGAAGGCGTTGCGGCGGTCGCGGCCGACCACTACCGTCCGCGTCGATGGATGATCTGGTAGCGATCCGCGGCGGCGAGTTCACCATGGGGTCCGACGACCACTATCCCGACGAGGGACCCACCCGGACGGTATGCGTCGACGACTTCTGGATCGCTCCCGTCGCGGTCACCAACGACCGGTTCGCCGAGTTCGTGGCCGCCACCGGGTACCGCACCGTGGCCGAGGAGGCCCTTTCAGCCGAGGACTTCCCGGGGGTGCCCCCGGAGAACCTGGTGCCGGGATCCATGCTGTTCGTGATGACCGGCGGGCCGGTCGACCTGCGGGACCTGCGTCACTGGTGGACCTGGTGCCCCGGGGCCGACTGGCGCCATCCGACCGGGTCGGACTCCGACCTGGGCGGCCTGGGCGACCATCCCGTGGTCCACGTCGCCCACCGCGACGCCGAGGCGTACGCCCGGTGGCGGGGCCTCGACCTGCCCACGGAGGCCGAGTGGGAGTACGCCGCCCGGGGCGGGATCGACGGCGCCGAGTTCGTGTGGGGTGACGTCGACCCGCAGGAGGGCCCCGAGCCGCGGGCCAACACCTGGCAGGGGCGGTTCCCGTGGGAGAACACCGCCCTCGACGGCTGGGTGCGGACCAGCCCGGTGGGATCGTTCCAACCGAACGGGTTCGGCCTCTACGACATGGCCGGCAATGTGTGGGAGTGGACCGACGACTGGTACCGGCCGCACGCCGCCCGGCCCGCCTCGACCTGCTGCGGGACGGAACGCCCCGGGCCGGACGGTTCCGCGGCTCCCGGCGCCGTGCCCCGGCGGGTGGTCAAGGGTGGGTCCTTCCTGTGCTCCAAGTCGTACTGCTACCGCTACCGGCCGGCCGCCCGTCAGGCCCAACCCATCGACACCGGGATGAGCCATATCGGGTTCCGCTGCGTGTCCCGCCGGCCGGTGTGAAGGCCGGGTGACACCGGGCCCGGCCCAACCGCCGCCCGGGAACCCCCATCCCTGCCGGGGGTTCCCTAGCCGGTTGGCTGCTCCGGGGTGGGGCCCTGCCCCCGCAGGCGCCGGACCATACGACGGGCGAAGGGTTCACTGTCGACCTCGTCCTCGCCGTGATCGGCGTTGAGCATGACCTGATGCTCTCCCGCCATGGCGGCTCGGGTCGACTCCCCGAGGATCTCGGTGGCCTCGACGACCCGGATCGGATCGTCGTCGGTGATCCGGCGGGACATCCGGAGCTGATCCACCAGGGCCGGTTCCACCCCACTCCGGGCCAGATAGCCGCCGGCGGCGTCGAGCTTGGCCGCATAGTTGCCGAGCACGATGATGGCGGTCGCCCCGAGCCGGGCCCGCCCCCGGAGCCGGAGGACGACCCGGGCGTTGTGGACCCCCTCGGTCGACGGCAGGAGGGACTCCACCTGACGGGCCCCGGCGTAGAACATGCTGCCGTAGACGTTCAGCACCGTGGTGCGATCGGAGGTGAGCACCGCCGGGGCGGTCCGTTCGGTAACCCCGTCGCCGGTGTCGACCAGTTCGACCAGGCGGACGTCAGCGGTCTGCTGACCCAGGTGCAGCAGGATCGACAGGGCCACACCGATGCCGACCGCGGCGGCCACCGGTAGGAACAGGGTGGCCAGCAAGGTCGTTCCCAACGCCACTTGGGACGACAACCCCGAGCGCCACACCGTCTGGATCAGGGGCAGGGAGATCGACTGGACCGAAGCGACGGCCAGGATGGCGGCCAGGGTGGCCATGACCGCCTGTTCGGCCAGGCCGGCCAGGGCGACGAGCACGGCCAACATCCAGACCCCGGACATGATCGCCACCCAGCGGCTGCGGGCCCCGATGGCCACGCTCATCGCGGTGGAGCCCACCGAACCGCCGACGGGGATGCCTCGGAACAGGCTGCAGCCGACGTTCGACCACCCCTGGGCGACGAAGTCCCCGTTCACGTTGGCCCGGGGACCGTCCGGGTTCGGGAAGGACTGGGCCACGCCGGCCCCCTGGACCAGGACGATGGCGGCCACCGAGAAACCACCGGCCACGATGTCGAACCCCATCTGGTCGAGATCGGGCAGGACGATCGGCGGGAAGCCCCGGGGTATGGAGGACACATCGGACACGATCGCCACCGTGGAGAACCAGCCGACCCCGGCCACGAGCAGTGACGCACCGACCAGAACCAGGAGGGCGCCGTAGTTGGCCAGGCGGGTCCGGGCGGCCGCCAACAGCAGCACCGTGGAGACCAGGCTGACCACCAGGGTGGGGACATCGATCCGACTCGGGTGCACCAGCACGCTGATGGCCCGGGACAGGTTCGAGCTGCCGGTGGTTTCGGCGCCGGTCAGGTCGGCCACCTGGCCGAACGTGATCGACAGGGCCGCCCCGGTCAGGAACCCGGTCATCACCGACTGGGACACGAAGCTGACGAACCGTCCGAGCCCGGCGTAGCCGGCCGCGATCATGAACAGGGCGGCCAGCAGGGTGACCAGGCCGAGGGCTGCGGGGCGGTCGGCGGGATCGACGTCCTTGAGCGCCGAGAAGGTGGCCAGCGAGGCCGCGCTGGTGGCTCCCACCACCATCAGGCGGGAGCTGGAGGTGAGGCCACCGATGATCGGCCCGATGAACGATGCGTACAGACCGAAGATCGGGTTGACACCGACCAGGGTGGCCGACGCCATCCCGTCCGGCACCGCCGCCGCGGCCAGGGGGAGTCCGCCGACGGCACCCTGCCGGAGGTCTCCCGGGCCCGGCCGGACCTTGGCCCACTGGCCACGGAGGTCGTCGGCGAGTTCCTTCGGCCAGGTGGACGGGGGCTGCATGGCTGCCGATCGTAGGTGACGCAGTTCGGGGACGCTTCGCCACCGGGGCGACCCGGGGTTTGACGCCGTACTCCTCGCCCGCCCCCGGCCCACCCCCTACACTGCTCGCCGAACCATCCGGCCCGGTTGTTCGGACCTGCACCTCGTGGCCGGATGGGCGCCATCAAGGAGCACCCGCATGGTCGACGACATGGACGCCACCCCCGGTCCCGAGAAGCCCGCGCCGGACGCCCCCCGGTCTGGGCAGCCCCCGTCCGGGGCGAAGGAGTCGAGCCCGCAACCGCCCGGCGCCCAGCCGCCCGCGTCGGAACCGGCGGCGTCCGGCCGGGATCTGGGCGACACGATGCGCAAGGCCGGCACCCAGGCGAAGAAGTGGGGGATCGTCGCCCTGGTCCTCCTGGTCGTCGGGATCATCGCGGCCGCCCTGATCCCCCGGTGGTGGGCCCAGCGGGTGGGTGACGCCGTGGGCGGCAGCATCGCCACCGGTTCACTGGCGGGGATCCTGCTCGGGTTCGTCTGCACCGCCGTACCCCTGGTCATCCTGGCCATCGGCCTGCGCCGACGTCGGCACATCCTCTGGTTCCTGATCGGTGCGGTCGTGATCGCCATGCCCAACCTGGCCACCGCCTGGGTCGCCTTCGGGGCCGGGAGCGGAGCCAAGGCGGGACGGAGCATCCTCGACGTGAACGGACCGGGATTCCGGGGCGGGTCGCTGGTCGGTGCCCTGTTCGGCCTGGCCTCGTTCGGCGGCATCGAGTACCTGCTCTGGTCGCGCCGGCGGGCCCAGCGCGCAGCGGCGGCCTCGGCCGACACCCACCAGCCCACCACCGAGGAGGACTGATCCATGTCAAGAGATGATCGTCACCGTGCGGCCCCCGCGGCCCGGGTGGCCCGGTTCCTGAGCTACCTGGTGCACTGGTACCTGGTGGTGGTCGAGCTGATCCTCGGTCTGACCTTCCTCTTGCTGCTCCTCGGGGCCAATCCCGACAGTGAATTCGCCCGCTGGATCTACCGCAGCGGCCACCGGGCCATGGACCCGTTCCGAGGCCTGTTCCAACCCATCAACTTCCCGACCAGCGCGGATGACGCCGTCGCCCCGGTGTTCGACACCAGCCTCCTGTTCGCCATGATCATCTACGGGCTGGTGCTCCTGGCCGCCGACAGTGCCATCGCCTGGTTCGACCGCCGGATCCGGTCGGCCGAGCTCGACCAGGCCATCGCCGCCCAGACCCAGAGCTATCAGGCCTCCTCGGCGGCCCCGCCCAGCCGGCCCCCCGACCTGGTCGGCCAGGCCACCCGCAGCCAGCCGACCCCGGCCGATCGGGCGGCCGCCGGCACGCCGGCCCCCCGCCCCCAGCCCACCCGGCCGCACCCGAGCCGGCCGGACACCCCCAGCGACCCGTCCGGAGGTGCCCGGTGACCGCCGGCCCGACCCCACATCCCGGTCCGCGGCCCGTGCCGCCCCCGGTCCGCCCGTCCCGAGAACGATCCGCGACCCCATGGGCGCGCCTCGCCCTGGGCCTGACCCTGGCCGTGCTCACCGTCACCGCCGCGGCCTGCGGCTCCGACGGCGACGTCTCACTACCGGAGGTCACCGACTCGGATGGCTCCGAGGTGACCCTGCCCGACGTGACCGTCCCCGACGTGAGCCTGCCCGACGTGACCCTCCCCGATGTCAGCCTGCCGGACGTGACCCTGCCCGACGTCTCGGCCCCGACCCTGCCGGCCACGACGGCGGCGCCGGACCTGGCCGACACCAGCGCCGACGACAGCGGCGATCTGTGGACCTGGCTCGCCGTGGCCGCCATCGTGATCGGCGCCGGACTGTGGATCTCCTCGATGGTGGCCTCCCGCCGCGCCGACCAGCAGGACGAGCAGGCCCACCGGTCGAGCCAGCGAAGCCGGCTCGACGAGCTGGTGCAGAACGCCTACTGGGCGACCGGCCAGGCCATGAGTCTGCTGGGCGCAGCACATCCCGAGCAGATGGCCGACGTTCCGGCCCAGATGCAGCCCTACCTGACCCGGACCGAGACCGAGGCGGCTCGCCTGTCGGGCGAGGTCAAGGAGCCCAACCTGTCGACCGCGCTGAACGACCTCGGCGTCAAACTGGCGGCGCTGCGGGGATCGCTGGGGTCCTTCGTCCGTGACGCCGGCTCGGACGATCAGGCCCAGGCCGACGCCAGCCGGCAGGCCCTCGACACCAACCGCCACGACGTGGAGACCGCCGCGGCCCAGGTCAACCAGTTGGCGGGGAGCCTGCTGAGCTGACCCCGGATCCGGTGCCACCCTCGATCTCCAGCGCCACCTTCTCGTAGGGCATGGAGACCCCGGCGTCGTTCATGGCGGCGAACACCGCGATGATGGCCCGGCTCTTCACCTCGTGGGCCACCCGGCGGGGGTGGAGGTGCCAGAACCGGAGCCGGATGTTCACCCACGACGCGGCGAGCTCGACCACATAGGCCTCGGGTCTCGGATCGGGCTCGACCCCCTCCACGTCGAGGAGGGTCTTGATCGCCAGTTCCCGTACCTGGTCGAGATCACTGTCGAAGCCCACACCGATGGTGAACTCCGACCGGCGGGTGCCGTTGGTGGTGAGATTCTCCAACGGGCTCTTGATCACGAGGGAGTTGGGCACGAGCAGGCGCACCCCGGGCCCGGTCCGGATCACGGTGTAGCGCAGCTGCAGCTCCTCGACCGTGCCGTCGAGCTGGCCGTCGTTGATGATGATCTGGTCGCCGGGCTCGAACGGATTGTTGAAGCCGATCAGCACCCCGGACACATAGTTCTCGGTGATGTCCTTGAGGGCGAAGCCGAGCACCACCCCGACGACCCCGGCCCCGGCCAGGATGGGGCCCAGGTTGACCCCCAGCACCGTCAGGGCCACGAAGACGCTCACCAGCACGATCAGGCTCGATGCGATCCGAGCCGAGATCTGGACCGCCGTGGCCCCGGCCTTCGTGCGCTGGGCGAGACGCCGGATCATCCGGCCCACCACGGTGCCGATGGCGATACCGATGACCACCACGACGGCGGCGGTCACCCACTGGCTGCCGGTGATCCCGGGGGACGGCAGGGCCGCTTCGACGGTGGCGACCGCCTCGGCCGGGGTCATGGTGCTCGACGAGCCCGGGTCGGACCCGCCGGAGCCATCGCCGACGGTGCTGACTGGGGCGGCGGTGGTGGTGGGGGCCGTGGTGCTCCCGATCGGAGGGGTGGTGGACGGACTGTCGGAGAACGGGACCGGCGTCATCGCCGGGACGGGGGGCGAGCTGGTCATGTGGTGACCTTCCGTTGGCTCGATGACCTCTCCCAGCATGGCGGCCCGGTGCCGTCGCGCCTCCCCGGTGTCGACCCGATCCCCGCGATTTCCTCGATCGGCCTGCCCGATGGCCGGCCGTCGGGACACCTCGTCGGGGGACATCTCCGGTTCCCCGGCAGCGGGTTACACCCGGTGCTAGCGTTACTCCGGTTCGGTGTCCGCCTGGTGGCCGTCGAACCGACGAAGGTTCGACGAGGGAGGTGACCCGGGTGATCGGGGTGATTGCAGGACTCCTCGACTCGGCGTTCGGTGTGGCGCTTTCCCCCGTGCCGCTCATCGCCCTGATCGTGCTGCTGTTCTCCACCAAACCGGTGGCCAAGAGTGTCGCGTTCACCCTCGGGTGGATGGTCGGGGTGGCGATCCCGCTGGTGGCCGCGGTGGTCTTCGACGTGGGGGCCTCCTCGGGCTCCGACGAGCGGGGCGGCGGTCCGCTGAGCATCGTGCTCGGCCTGCTGTTGCTGTTCCTCGCCGCGAAGCAGTGGTCCCAGCGGCCGAAGGGCGACGAGCCCGTCGAGCCACCGGCGTGGATGGCCAAGGTCGACCAGATGTCCCCGCTGGTGGCCGGCGGCCTCGGGCTGCTCCTGGCCGCGGTCAACGCCAAGAACACCCCGATCGATCTCGCCGCCGGGATCCAGATCGCCGGTGCGGATCTGCCCGGTGGGCAGGCTGCGGCGGCCATCGCGATCTATGTGGTCCTGGCGTCGATCACCATGCTCGTCCCCGTGGTCCTCAATGTGGTGGCCGCAGAGTCGGCCGCGGCCATGCTCCACCGGCTGCAGGACTGGCTGTTGGTCAACAACAATGTGATCATGACGCTCCTGTTCGGCCTGCTCGGCCTGTCCACCCTGGGCAAGGGCCTCTCGGCCGTGTTTGGGTGACGACCGGGGTGGATCCCACCCAACCACCGGCGTGGCTCCAGCGGACCGGCCGGGCCGCCTGGGCCTTCCTCGGCATCGTCGGCGCCGCCGTCGTGTTCGTCGCCGGCGCCGTGGTCCTGCGTGACGTCGTCGTACCACTCCTCCTGGCCGGGTTCCTCGCCGTCGTCTTCGCGCCGGCCGTCACCTGGCTGACCGATCGCAAGGTCCCGTCCGCCCTGGCGGCGGTGATCGTCATCGGCGGGATCGCCGCCCTGTTCGTGGCCAGCGGCTACCTGGTCGTGAGGGGAGTACTCGACCAGTCCGACCAGCTCCGGAGCGCACTCGACACCGCGATCGGGGAGATCAGCGACGCCCTCGACCGGGAGAACGTCTCGATCAGCAGCGACGATCTCACCTCGGTGCTGTCCAGCGGCGGTTCCGGCCTTCCCGGCGGCGTCACCTCGGGCCTCTCGTCCGCCGTCGGTTCGGTCGTGACCGTGCTCTCCGGCCTGGTGCTGGGGGTCGTGTTGCTGTATTACCTGTTGAAGGACGGCACGACGATCGTCGACCGTCTCGCCGAGCACGCCCCCGACCCCGACCAGGAACGGGTCGATCGGGTGCTCGACACCGCGGCGGCGAGCATCCGGGGCTACTTCCGGGGCCGGACCATCCTCGCCTTCATCCAGGGGGCCGGGGTGGCGGTACTGCTGTGGATCCTGGGAGTCCCGTTGCCGTTCGCCGTCGGGGTGGTCAACGTGATCGGTGCCTACATCCCGTACCTCGGGGCCTTCATCGGGGGAACGTTCGCCGTCCTCATGGGCCTGGCGGCCGGGGGCCCGGTCATGGCCCTCGTGGCGCTGGTCATCGTGCTGTTCATCAACCTGGTGCTCGAGAACCTGGTCGAACCGATGGTGATGGGCAACACCGTCAACCTCCACCCCATCGTGGTCCTGCTCGTCACCGTGGCCGGAGGGCTGGTCGCCGGGCTGGTCGGCCTGATCCTGGCCACGCCCCTCACCTCCATCGTCATCATGCTGTGGAAGGAGCTTCGCCGCTCCGGGTTCTTCCAGCCCGCGGCGGCCGCCGTCGACGGCGCGGACCCCCCACCCGACGACGGTTGAGTGCCGACCGGGCACCGACACCCCCGACCGACGCGTCGCGGCGTCCGGCCGTCCCGGGGCGGCCACCCGGCCCTCAGTCGAACACGCGGGCCCAGTCGTCGCTGACCGACACGATCGTCCAACCTTCGTCCCGGCCGATGTCGACGATGTCCCGGTTCTCGGCCAGCGACGCCGACACGCTCCGGTAGGCGAACTCCCGCTCCTGGTCGTCGTGGTCGACCAGGAGGGCCAGGGTGGGCCCGTCACCGGCGGCGGTGAAGGCCAACATCTCGGCGTCGCCGGCGCTGTTCCCGGCGGCGAACACCGGCCGCCGGCCCAGCATCTGGTGGAGCCGGCTGACCTTCTCGGCCCCCTCGTTCGGCGGTCCCACCAGTTGGACACCCCGGGTCAGGCCGGGGGGATCGCTCAGATAGCGGTACTCGACCAGGCTGCCCACCACCCGCTCGGGCGGGACCCCGTAGAAGTCCCAGGCCAGGGAACGGACGAAGTCGGCGCCCCCGCCGGTGACCAGGAAGATCGAGAAGCCGCGACCCTCCAGGGCGGTCATCAGCTGCAGCATCGGGCGGTACCGCAGGTCGAGCGGGGCCCGATCGAGCTCCGGGTTGCGCCAGGTGGTGATGAACCGGCGGGCCTTGGCCGTGAACTCCTCGGGGGTGAGGTCGGCGAAGACGTCGTTGACCGCGGCGGCCACTTCGTCGACCGAGCGGTCACCGAAGTTCGCCCCCTGCAGGTCGGCGAGCAGGGCCGGGGGGTGGTAGTCGGGGTCACGGTCGGCCCGTTCGGCCACCGCCCAGCTGATGAAGGCCGCCTGGGTGTAGCCCGGCCGCTCCACCCAGAGCGTCCCGTCGTTGTCGAACACCGCCACCCGATCGTGGGGCGGGATCTCGCCCACCCGGTCCAGGAAGGCGACGATGGCGTCCAGGGTCGGCCCCGGGCGCCACAGCCCCAGTTCGGTGTTGGGATCGGCCGGCCGGTCGGTACTGGTGGGTTTGCTGGTCATCGGGGCGACGGTAGTGCCGGACCGCGCCCGGGCCAAGGAGTGCGGCCCGGCCGCCGGACTTGGACGGGGGTACGCAGGCCGCCGCCGCGGCCGGCTACTACCATTCCCGGGGTGTCGGACGCCGGGGTGTCGTCGAGGCTGCTATTCGGCGACCCGCCCGGCGGGCGCTTCCCCCGCCGGTTCCCGTGGCGCGGTGAGGCGTTCGCCGCGGTGTCGGTGTGGATGGTGCTCGTGCCCTCGGCGCTGGCCTACGCCTCGCTGGCCGGCCTGGAACCCCAGGCGGGCCTGGTCGGGGTGCCGCTCGCCCTGCTCGGCTACGGCCTGTTCGGGGGTTCGAAGGTCCTGGTCGTCGGGGCTGACGCCGCGGTGTCGGTGCTGGTCGGTTCGGCCCTGGCCGGCGTCGCCGCCCACCACCGCCCGGAGGAGGCGGTCGTCGTCCTCAGTGTGATGGTGGCCGCCGTCTACCTGGCCCTGCGGCTGTTGCGGATGGGCTGGGTGGCCGACCTGGTCCCGATCCCGGTGCTCAAGGGGTTCGTGCACGGCCTGGCCGTGGTCACCATCATCAGCCGGCTGCCGGCCCTCCTCGGTGCCCCCCACGAGGGGGTTCATCAGCGCGGGCTGGGCCTGCTGGTTGACAGTGCCCGTTCGCTGGACGGTGCCGACCCGGTCGACGCCACGCTCGGGATTGTCGCCCTGGTCGCCCTGGTGGTCATGAACCGGCTGGCCCCCCGGCGGCCGGCGGCCGCGATCGTGTTGGTGGCCTCCGGTGTGGTCGTGGCCGCCGGTCACCTGACCGCCGCCGGGGTGACGGTGGTGGGTGCCCCGGCCGGGTTCCTCGAGGTCGCCCCCTACCAGGCCCTGCTCCAACCGGGTCTGATCGGGGATCTGTTCCCGGCGGCGGTGGCCATCGTGGTGTTGGGGTTCACCGAGAGCATCGGGGCCAGCGAGCTGAGTGCGGAACGGACCGGGGAGGATCTCCACCCCAACCGGGAACTGCTGGGGCTCGGGGCCGCCAACCTCGCCGTCGGCCTGGGGGCCAGTTTCCCGGTCACCGGCACCCTCCCCAAGACCATGCTGGCCGTGACGTCCGGGGCCCGCACCCGGTGGACCAATCTGATGGTGGCCGGCCTCGCCGTGGTGACCGCCCTCGGTCTCCGGCCCCTGTTCGACTATCTGGCCACCGCGGTCCTGGCCGCCGTCGTCATCAGGTCGATGGCCCTGCTCATCCAACCCGACTACCTCCGCTACCTGTGGCGGGCCGGTCGGGGCGAGTTCGCGGTCGCGGTCCTCGTTGCCGTGGGCGTGGTCCTGCTCGGGGTCATGCCCGCAGTGGTGATCGGCAGCGTCCTGTCGCTGGTGGTCCTGGTCCGGCATGTGTCCCGACCCCTGGTGGAGGAGCACCACCCCGGCCGGCCGGGCCTGGTCGTGGTCCGCCTCGACGGGCCCCTCGTGTTCGTCAACGCCCGGGTGACCGCCCGGCAGATCCTTCGGGCGGGGCGGGCCGACGGTGTGCGGGTGGTGATCCTCGACGCCTCGGCCGTCACCGCCCTCGACTCCACCGGTCTTTCCGCCGGTCTGGTCGTGGCCGACCGCTTGCGGCATCGGGGTGGTGACCTATGGTTGGCCGCGGTGAACGAGCAGGTGTGGCGCCGGTACCAGCGGCTTTCGGAGGGGCGCCCCGTCCGGGTGTTCGACACGGTGGCCGACGCCGTGGCCGCCTTCCCGGCCGACGGCCGCCCGGACGGGTCCGCCGCCGGAGACGCCGAACCGGAGCCGGGCGGAGCCGACGGTGGCTGATGGCCCGGGTCGGGACGGCCGACGCACCGATGCCGGCACCGCCGCCACCACCACGACCGGCGAGGGTGCCGGTTCGGGCGGCTCCGGCAACGAGGCGACCCGGCCCGACGACCGCCGGGAACCGGTCGACCTCGAGGAGATCGTCACCCCGCCGGTCGTGGCCGGCCTGGCCGTCGCGGTGCTGGTCGTCGTGTTGGCCCTGGTCCGCATCCAGGCCACCGCCCACCTCCTCGCCCTTGCCGGTGTGGCCGTCCTCCTCGCCGGTCTGGCCGTCGTGGTCGTGCGGTCGTTGCGGAGCCGTCCCCGCCAGTGGTGGGATGCGGCGGCGGCCGCGGCCGCGATGGTGGGGACGGCCGGGGTCGTCGACGTGGGCCGCGACCAGCTCACCACCGTGGCCGGCCGGACGACGGGTGTGGCCCTGGTGGTGGTGGCGGTCGGGTCCGCGCTGGATCGGCGAGACCACCAGGAGCGCACCCCACGGACCTGGCTGACCTGGTTCTTCGGCCTGTGGGGTCTGGCGTTGCTGGTCCTGCCGGTCGCCTTCACCCGGATCGGGGTGCTGCTCGGCGCGGCCCTGTTCAGCACCCAGATGGTGCTGGAGGGGGTGGTCCGGGCCGGCCTGCTGCCGCTCGATCCGGACCCCGACGACCACCGACCCCTGCTGGCCCGGTGGTTGGCCTACAACGCCCGGACCAACCAGTCCCGGTCGACGGTGGTGAAGGAGTTCTACTTCGAGGGGCCCGACGCGCCGGGGCGGCTCCTCCGATTCGGTGTGCTGATGGCCTGCGCGGGCGGTATCGCCACCATGGGGGTGGTCACCGACTCCACGGCCGTGGTCATCGGGGCCATGCTGGTCGCCCCCCTGATCACCCCGATGATGGGGATGGGTCTGGCGCTGACCATGGGATGGCCGCAACGGTTGGTCCACTCCTCGACCGTGGTGCTCCTCGGCTGCGCCATCGCCGTCGGGGTGGGGGCCATCCTGCCGGCGGCGATGCGGATCAGCCTCGATCTGACCTCCAACAGCCAGATCACCAGCCGGGCGTCTCCCACGGTGGCCGATCTGATCATCGCCGTCATCGCCGGTGCCACCGGGGCTTACGCCAACGCCCGCCGGGACGTGTCCTCCTCCCTCCCCGGTGTGGCCATCGCCATCGCCCTGGTACCGCCGCTGGCCATCGTCGGGGTCACCGCCCAGCAGGGCGCCTGGGGTCAGGCCGCCGGGACCCTGCTGCTGTTCCTGACCAACCTGACCGCCATCCTGCTGGTGGGCGGCGTGGTGTTCCTCATCACCGGGGTGGCCCCGTTGCGGATGGTGGCCGCCAACCAGGGGCGGGTCCGCACCGCGGTGGTCGGGGTCGCCCTGCTGGCCATCGGGGTGGTGGCCGGGCTGCTGGTGAACGGTGAGGCGATCACCAGGGACTCGCTCGTCCAGGAGCGGATGGGCACCGTGGTGGGCGCCTGGTTGGGTGACGACAGCACCTTCTCGGTGGTGTCGGTCGAGGTGAAGGACAACCGGGCCACCATCGTGCTGGCCGGACCGGGCAACCCGCCCCAGCTCCAGTCCCTGGCGGCCGACGTCGAGCAGGAGTTCCAGCGCGACCTCGTCCTCGACGTCCAGTGGGTGGCCCGGGAACGCCGGGTCCTCACCACCACCGGCGACTGACGGCCCGGGGTCGGGCGCTGTTGCGGTTGTCAAGCCGCCCCGGCGGAGCCATCGTGTCGTCATGTTGGTGTACCATCCCGCTGGCTCGCCGGACGCCCCGGTCGACTCCCAGGACGCCTATTGGGTCGACCTGGTCAACCCGAGCGACGACGAGCTGTCCCTCGTCGAGGACCGGGTGCGGTTCCACCTGCCGTCCCGGGACGACATGCAGGCGGTGGAACCGTCGGTCCGGTTACGGGAGGAGCACGGTGCGCTGATCATCACCCAGTCGGTGCTCCACGGGGTGGCCCGCGACGACCCCGACGTGACCGAGGCGACCTTCGTGGTCACCGGCGAGAAGATCATCACCCTCCGCTACGTCGATCCCCAGCCGTTCCGGGAGGTGGCGCGCAAGGTCGAGGCCGACCCGACCTGGGCGCCCGACGCCCTGTCGGTCCTGGTTCGGATCCAGGAGGCCATCATCGACCGCTTGTCCGACGTGTACGAGCAGGCCCGGGCGGTCATCGACGAGGTCAACGCCCAGGTGTTCGACCGGCAGGCGAGCGGCGGGCGGCGTTCACCGGAGCGACGCTACGAGGAGTCCCTGTTCCGGATCGGGGCCGCCCAGCGCCTGATCTCCAATCTCCGTGAGGTGTCGTTGAGCACCGGTCGATCCGTGCGCTTCATCGCGGAGCTCGACATGATGGCCCACCATGCGGAGATCGGGCACCGGCTCCAGGTGGTCCTCGACGACGCCTCCGCCCTGGAGGGCCGGGCCGACCACCTGACCGGGGTGCTCGAGTTCCTGCTCGACGCCACCCTGGGCATGATCAATCTCCAGCAGAACCTGGTCATGAAGATCCTGTCGGTGGTGTCGGTCGTGCTCATGCCCCCCACCCTGCTGGCCGGGATCTACGGGATGAACTTCGAGCGGATGGTGGGCCTGCACTGGGCGTTGGGTTTCCCCGCCGTGCTGGCCCTGATGCTGGTCACCGCCGTCGTCCCCTACCGGTGGGCGCGGTCCCAGGGCTGGCTGTGATCACAGGGCCTCGTAGAGCAGGACCGCGGCGAAGGCGAAGAAGGCGAGGGCGGCGCCGATCTTGATCGTCCGTTCCGGGAGCCGGTTGCCGAGCTGCCGGCCCACCACGATGGCCAGGGCATCGGCGGCAACCATGCCCACGGTGGAGCCGAGCCAGGTGCCGAAGAGGCCCTCCTGGGTGGCGAGGGTGACCGTGGCCAGCATGGTCTTGTCGCCCAGTTCGGCCAGGAAGAACACGGTGCCGACGGCGAGGATGGCGTGCCGGGCCGGGCGGTTGGCCCGCTCCTCGTCCTCACTGGTGAGCTGGTCGCCCCGGAGCGTCCACAGACCGAAGATGACGAAGGCGATGGCCGCGGCGATGCTGATCGGGCGGGTCGGGATGGCGGCACCGAGGGCGGCGCCGATCACCACCGACACCGCGTGCACCACCGCGGTGGCCGCCGTGATGCCGATGAGCACCGGGACCGTCTTGTAGCGGGTGGCGAAGGTGAGCGCCATGAGCTGGCTCTTGTCGCCCAGCTCGGCGATGAAGATGACCACGAGACTGACGAGGAATGCGTCCACTGACCTGGGTTCTCCTGACTCGGGGTGGCACCGAGCCGGAGCGTCCAGGGTGGTGAGATCGCTTCGACCCGGTGCACGACATGTGCACCTGTCGAAGGTCTCGCCCGCCCGCCGTTGATGCGGGCCCGCCGACCGGGCCTATCGGCCAGTGTGTCGATCGACGGTTGGGGGCTACTCCCCTTCGGGGAGGGAGGATATCAGCCCGACGTCCCGACCCCACCGAAGGACGGGGTGAACCCGTCGGGAACGGTGACGTCGTCGGGGGCGAGGTCGTGGACCGATTCCCGGCCGATCCCGAGCAGGGTCGATTCGATCCCCATCCGCAGCACATCGAGGACGTTCTCCACCCCGGCCTGGCCGTTGGCGGCCAGGCCCCACAGGTAGGCCCGACCGATGAGGACGGCCCGGGCGCCCAGGGCCATGGCCTTGACCACGTCACTGCCCCGTCTCACCCCACCGTCCATGACGACCTCGATCTGGTGACCGACGGCGGCGGCGATCGGGGGGAGCATGCGGACCGCTCCGGGGGAGCCGTCCAGGTTGTTGCCCCCATGGTTCGACACCGATATGGCCGACACGCCGGCATCGACGGCCCGCTTGGCGTCGTCGACCCGGAGGACGCCTTTCAGCATGAACGGCCCACCCCACTCGGTCCGCAGCCAGGCCACGTCGTCCCAGGTCGGTGGGGGCGTGCCCATCCAGGCCCCGTAGGCCTCGAAGAAGGTGGGGGCCGGCTCTCCTCGGGGTACGAAGTTCGGCACCCCCAGGGTGGGGGGGCCACCCGAGCGGGCCCATTCGGCCAACCATCGGGGCCGGAGCACCGCCTCGGGGGCGTGGGCCATCATGGCCTTGAGATCGAGCCGGTCGGGGATGCTGGGACTACCCCAGTCCCGCGAGTGGGAAAACGACCAGTCGGTGGTGAGGATGAGACCGACGGCGCCGGCGTCGCGGGCCCGGTTGATCCGGGTCAGCAACCCGTCGCGGTCCCCGGCCCAGTACACCTGGAAGAAGGTCTGGGGGTTGGCGTCGATCACGTCCTCCACCGGTTTGGACGCGAACGAGCTGAGCCCCATGGCCACGCCCCGGGCTGCGGACGCCCGGGCCACCGCCACCTCGCCGTCGGGGTGGACGGCCTGGACCCCGGTGGGGGAGATCACCACCGGCATCGACACCGACTGGCCGAGCACGGTGGTCTCCAGCTCCTTCTTGTGGGGCTGGCCGACCACCACCGGCGACAGGCCGATCTCGCTGAACGCGGCCTGGTTGTCGGCCATGGTGGCGCCCCGTTCCGAGCCGGCGATCAGCGCCTTGTACACCGATTTCGGTAGTCGCTTCCGGGCCCGTTCCTGAGCCACTGCCACCGATTCGAACCACGGGTTCGCCATGGGAACCTCGCCTCCTTTGGTCGAGCGCGCCGGGGCACGCCTGCGGCCTACCGTTTGCCTTCGATCTCGATCTCCACCATCCGGGGTCCGCCGGCGGCGAACGCCCGTTCCAGGGCGGCGCCGATCTCGTTCGGTTTCGTCACCCGCTCACCCGGCACCCCCATGCCCTCGCCCAGTTCGACGTACCCGATGACCGGTAGGTCGAGGTCCATCTCCGGGTACGGCTCATCGGATTTCGCGTCGAAGCGCTCCCGGAAGATGTCGAGGTTGTGCTTGAGGACCCGGTACTCGCGGTTGGCCAGCACGACGAACACGATGTCGAGGCAGTGGTGGGCCGCGGTCCACAGGGCCTGGATGGAATACATGGCCGAGCCGTCGCCGGTGACGCACAACACCGGCCGGTCGGGATGGGCCACCGCGGCCCCGATGGCGCCGGCCACGGCCTGGCCGATCCCGCCGCCCCGGGGACCGAGGTAGTCGTCGCCCACGTCGAGCTGGAAACAGGCGGCGAAATCGGTGCTCCCGGTGATCGACTCCTCGACGATCACCGCGTTGTCCGGGGTGGCGGCCCGCAGCTCGGTCATGACCCGGGGGATCGAGATCGGCGTCCGGTCCCACAGGGCCTCCACCCGGGCCCGGTACGACTCGTCGCTCGCCGCCCGTTCCTCGCCGAGGCGGCCAACCCGTTCGGCGGCCGCGGCGGCCCAGGCCCCGTCGACGGTCGAGGCGACGGCGGCGTCGAGCGCGGCCACCGCCAGGCCGAGATCGGCGACCAGGCCGACGTCGGGGGTGTGATTGCGGCCCAGGGATCCGGCGGACGCCTCGATCTGCAGGACGCGGGCCCCGGTCGGGATGGGCGATTCGGGGGCGTACCACACCGATTCGAAGAACGGCCCGCCCAGCAGGACGACGAGGTCGGTGTCGCCCAGAGATCGTTGGACCGAGAAGTCGTCGAAGGGCAGCCCGGCCCGGGCCAGGGGGTGGGCGGTCGGGAACGACACCGCCCCCCGGATGCCCTCACGCCACACCGGAGCCCCGATCCGCTCGGCCAGGCGGACCAGGTCGTCGACCGCACCGGCCCGGCCCACGTCGTCACCGACCACGATCACCGGACGTCGGGACGAGGCGATCAGTTCGGCGGCCTGGGTCAGCCCGGCCGGGTCGGGGGCACCGGCCCGGAACGACGCCCCGGGCCCGGTGGCGGCGAACACGGTGTCCTGTTCCATCACATTGATCGGGACGGCGACGAACACCGGGCCGCACGGCGGGTCGAGGGCGATCTTGAACGCCCGCCGCAGGACGTCGTTGACCTCGTCGGCGGTGTCGATCTGGGTCGACCACTTGGTGACCGGGGCGGCCATGGCGGCCAGGTCGTGGCCGAGCACGGGTTCGTGTCGCAGCATCCGGGTGTCCTGCTGACCGGCGGTGACCACGATCGGGGCGCGGGCCTTGAGGGCGCCGTAGATCATGCCGATGCCGTTGCCGAGACCGGGGGCGACGTGGAGGCTGACGACGGCGGGACGGTCGGCGGCCCGGGCGTAGTAGCCGGCGGCACCCACGGCCACCCCCTCGTGGAGGTGGGTGACGTAGCTGATGGAGGGATGGTCGGCCAGGGCATCCAGCAGGGGGCTTTCAGTGGTGCCCGGATTGCCGAATATGTGGGTGACCCCGTGGGCCTCGAGGCTCTCCATGAAGACGTCGCGTCCGCGCATCGGCTGATTCCTGCTTCCTCGGTTCGGTGGTGAGGTCGGTCAATCGTCAAGCTTGGGCCGTGCCACCCGCCATGGCCAATCGTCGTGGGTGGGTCACGGCCGGGGTCGGGATCCGGGCGGATCCCAGGTCACCCGGAGTTCGGTGGGGCCCCGGAAGGTGATGTTCGGGAAATAGGTGAAGGCCTGGTCGTCGACGAGGCGCAGGCTGGGGATCCGGGCGGCGAGGGCCTCGAGGACGAGTTGGGTCTCGAACCGGGCGAACCGGGCCCCGAGGCAGTAGTGGACGCCCTTGCCGAAGGAGATGTGGCGGTTGGCGTTGGGGCGGTGGATGTCGAAGGTGTCGGGGTCGGGGAAGAGGTCGGGTTGCCGGTTGGCCGACGCGAAGTTGAGCAAGACGGCGGTACCGGCGGGGACGTCGTGGCCGCCCACGGTGGTGGCCCGGGTGGTGACGCGCCGCCAGGAGATCTGGCTCGAGTGGAAGCGCAGCACCTCTTCCACGGCGTTGGGGATGAGGGACGGGTCGGCCACGATCTCGGCCCACTGATCCCGGCGGGGCAGCAGGCACTGCAACGAGTTGCCGATCAGGGCCGTCACGGCCTCGTGGCCGGCGAAGGACAGGCCGTAGACGATGGACTCGACCTCCCGGTAGGAGAGGTCATCCGGGTTGGCCTCGTGGGCGTCGATCAGTTCCGAGGCGAGATCGTCGCCCCGGTCGTCCCGGCGGGCGGCGGTGAAGGCCCGGCAGTACCGCCAGTAGGCCAGCATGTGCTCGGCGATCTCGGCCTGGGCCGCCGGTGCCGGTCGACCCCACGAGAACGCCTTGCGGTCCCCGCACCAGTTCTTGAGCATCTCGTCGTCACCCTCGGGGAAACCGATGAACCGGAACACGGTCTCGCCCGGCAGCGGAAATGCGAGCGCCCGCACCAGTTCGGTGGGGGGTCCGGTGGCCAGCATCCGGTCGATCAGCTCATGGCTGCGGCGCCGGATGTAGGGCTCGAGCGACCAGATGCGCCGGTTGGAGAAGCCGGCCCGGGTGTACACCCGGATCCGGCCGTGATCCGGTTCTGGCCGGTTCGACATGACCGCCACCGGATCGAAATCCTCGGCGGCCAGCACGGCTTGGGCCTCCGGGGCGAGCGGAAACACCGGATCCTGGACGTTGACCGAGGCGAAGGTCTCGTGGTCGGTGAAGATCCGTTCGATCTCGGCCATCTCGGTGACCACCAGGTAGCCGAGCCGGGCCGCGTAGAACACCCCGAGGTCGTCGCGGAGCTGGTGGGCGATGTGGTACGGCTCGGCCAGGTAGTCGTCGTCGAGGGGGCTCCAATCCTGGTGGACCGGGCAGCCGGCGGGCGGCGGTGGGGCCGGGGCGCGTTCCTGGTGGTAATGGCGCTGCCCTCCGGTGGCCGTCATCGTGGTACCCCCCCTGGTTCGTCCCGGCGATCGGTGGGTCGCCGGGCCCAGCGCGGTTTCAGTCCGCCCCGGTCGGATAGTCGGCGTAGCTGGCCTTGAACACGCCCTGGTGGAGCAGAACGGTGGCCACGTGTTGCTTGGTGTCGGCGTCGAGAATGCGGGATTCGGTCCAGTAGGCCTCCACCCGCCGGCTCTGCCCGACCGCAACGATCTCGCGTTCGACCAGGTAGGGCTGGTCGACGAACAGGGGCCCGGCGACGGCGCGGACCTCGAGGTCGACGAACAGCCCCTTGGACGGGCCGCGGACCTCGAACGAGCGGCCCTGCTTGTTGGTGAGGACGCTGTACATCTCGAACGGGATGATCGGCCGGCCCCACGGGTTGTCGGCCGAGTGGTACCACGACGACGGTTCGGTGATCCGGTCCAGCTTCTCGTTCAGGGAGAAGGGGTAGAGGTTGCCGTTCCGGGTGGCGAAATCGATGACGTGGGGGTCGTCGTCGGCCAGCACGTCGCCGACGGTGAGCCGGTCGATGATGTGGAGCTGCCCCGGGTCCCTGGTGCTGACCTCGGCGAGGCGTTCCCGCAGGGCGGTGGGGGCCTCGGGGTCGACGGTGGCGGTGCCTTCCAGCACCGGGGTGCCGTCGGCCTTCACCGCGGCGATGTCGGCCCGGCCGTCGCCCCGGTCGGTCAGGGAGGCGATCACCTCCTCGCCCTCGATGACCATGGTCTTGAAGTGGGAGGAGATGCAGCCGGTCTCGAACCACTGACGGCCCCACAGGTCATGGGCGAGCGGGTCGAACTGGCTGAAGTGGGTGGGGCCCTCGATCGGGGCACCGGCCAGGCCGAGGGCGGCGGCGGTTTCGGCGTCGTGCACGCTGGCGCCCCCGTCGTAGCTCTGATCGGCCAGCATCTGGGCCGGTTGGCGGGCGGGGCCGGTCCGGGTGGAGCCGTCACGGTCGATCGGGGTGGAGAAGGCCATGGTGCGGAGCATTCCCGGCCCAGCAGGCGAGGTCAAGCCGCCGGGCCGCCGACCACCGGCAGCCGGACCCCGGAACGGTGGCGGGGGTCGTGGAACACCTCCTGGTGGGCGGGATACTGCTGGGTGGCGGTGGCGGCCGGTTCTCCGGTGCCGAGGTTGCGGGCGTAGCGGGGGTGGGCGCCGGAGGCGACCAGGACCCTGATCCGGTGCCCGGTGTCGAACCGGTGGGCGATCGGCCACAGGGGCAGCTCGACCGGGACCACCCCGTCGGCGTCCGGGCTCGGGTCGGCCCCCCGGGTCCCGGGACTGCCGATGCGCCGGATCCCGTCGCACACGTTCATCGAGGTGCCGTCGGGGTGGACGTCGCAGATCCGGACGAACACGTCGGTGCTCGGCCGGTCGCTGCGGAGATGGACGACGGCCTCGGGGGTGCCCATGACCTCGAGCGGCTCGGCCAGCGGGGGACCGGTGAACACCAGGACGTCCGGCCGGGCCTCCAGCTCCCGATTGTCGACCGGGGTGCTGGGCCGGTCGAGGGTGGGTCCGCTGACGGCCGGAGTGGGATCGTCGGGGTCGTACAGGTAGCGGGTGGGGCCGCCCTCGGGGGCCGGGTCGGTGGAGAGGGTCCCGAACGGCTGGAGCAGGAGGTCGACACGCTCGGAGTGGGGTGGCCACTGGGCGAGGTCGCGCCATTCCTCGGCGCCGGTCAGGTACACCTCGACCGGGGCCCGATGCGGGGGCCTCTGGTCCATGAGCCGGTGTCCGATGACGGCGAGCGCCTCGGTCAGCCCCCGACCGGCCGCGGCGGGGCTGGGATGACCCCAGGGCCCGATCACCAGGCGGGGAGGGTTCCCGGCGGCGACCAGGCGACGGTACGAGTCGACCTGCCAGGGCAGGAAGACGTCGTACCAACCGGTGACCATGACCGTCGCCGCGGTGACCGAGTCGATGGAGTCGCCCGGGCTCATGGGCCGCCAGAAGGGGTCGTCGAGGCGTTCGTGGTGGAGCCAGTCCTGATACCAGGACACCTCGGTGCCGACGCCGATCCGGTCGGCGTCGCTGAGGGGGATCCGGTCGAGGCCCCGGCGCAGGGCACGCCGATCGACCAGGGAGCGCAGCAGGGCGAGCGGTCGTTCCTGGACCTCCACCAGGCGGGCCCACGACAGGGCGAGCTCGAGGAGGAACACCCCATGGTCCCACACCATCCGGTGAACCTCGGGTGCCGTCACGTTGAGGCAGAGCACGTCGGGCGCCAGCTCGGGCTTGTCGGCCGACAGGGGCCCGGCCAGGGCCCATTGGGTGATGCCGAGGTAGCTGGGACCGAACATGGCCAGCCGGCCGGTGAACCACGGCTGGTCGCGGAGCCAGGTGACGGTGTCGATGCCGTCGTCGCGTTCGTCAGCGATCGGTACGAACGTGCCTCCGGAGCCGAATGTGCCCCGGCAGCTCTGGATGAACACCGGGAGACCCCGGGCGGCGAGGGGATGGGCCGAGGTGGCCGCCGCCAGGCCGCGGCGCCCGTACGGGGTGCGGATGAGGACCGTGGGGGCGTCGTCGGCCGCACCCACCGGGATCACCCGATCACCGAGCAGGGTGACCCCGTCGCGCATCGGCACGGCGATGTCGGGCTCGACGCGGTAGTGATGGGTCCGTGGCGGTGTCCCGGGGACCAGGAACCGGTCGGTGGCCCGGCCCACGACCGATCGGGCGGTGCGTTTCAGCCTGTCGGCGGTGGACACGTCGGACCTCCCTCGCGGCCGGATCCGGTGCCGACCCCTCCCGGCCCATCCTGGTGGCCGGAGTGGGGACGATCAACCATCGGGTCAGACACAGTGGGTGTGGATGCGGCCGATGCCCTCGATCCAGGTGTCGATCTCGTCACCGGCGCTCAGGAACCGGGGTGGTTTCCGGGCCGCACCGACCCCGGAAGGGGTGCCGGTGAAGATCAGGTCGCCCGGGCGGAGGGTGAGTACGGCGGACAGTTCGGCCACCAGACGGGGCACCGAGAAGATGAGGTCGCCGGTGCGGGCGTCCTGCATGACCTCGCCCGACACCGAGCAGCCGAGGGACAGGTCGTCCGGGTCGGCCAGTTCGTCCGGGGTGACCAGCCAGGGCCCGGTGGGGCCGTACCCCCGGCGGGACTTGCCCAGCGAGAACTGGGCCCCGGCGGCGAACTGGAGTTTCCGGTCGCTGATGTCCTGGCCGATGGTGAGACCGGCCACATGGTCCCAGCCGTCGGCCTCGGCGACCCGGTCGGCGGTGGTCCCGATCACGGCGACCAGTTCGACCTCCCAATCGGTGCTCTGGCCCACCACCTCGACCTCGGCGTCCGGTCCGGTGATGCAGGCCGGGAACTTGGTGAAGGTGGCCGGCACCTCGGGCAGGGTCATGTCGGCTTCTTCGGCGTGACTCCGGTAGTTGAGCCCGATGGCGAACACCTGACCGGGCCGGGGTACCGGGGCCAGGAGGTCGTCGGTCTTCAGGGGACCGGTGGTGGTGTCGACCCCGGCGGCGAAGGCGGAGAACGCGGCCCAATCGGTGTAGGGGGCCATCGGGTCGGGACCGAAGGCTCCGTCGGAGACGGTGGCCACGTCGGCGATCTCCTCGCCGATGACCAGGCAGGCGCGCCCGCGAACATTGGCCAGTTTCATGATGGTGCTCCTTGAGAAAGACGGGTGGTGAGGGATTCGACGAGTCGGCGGGCGGCCGGGGCCGTGGTGGCCGTGCCGTAGAGATGGAAGTCCGGGCGTTGGAGGGCCCAGCGGGTGTCGTGATCGGCGAACCACCGCCCGAAGGTCGGGTCCGACGATTCGACCGTGACGGCCCGGCCCCCGATGGCGGCGAACGCATCGGGCAGGGGCGGGATGCGGTCGTCGATGGTGATGAGGCGCCAGCCGGCCCCATGGGCATCGTCGAACAGGCGACCGCCGACCAGGCCCTGGACGAACAGCCGGCCGGCGTGGGGGGAGTCGGTGTCGATGATGCCGGCCGCGACGCCCCCGGTGTCGGCCGGGGCCACCGGCTCGGCACCGACCTGGGCCGACATGGCCTCGTCACGAGCGGCCGCCGCCTCCGGATCGGGCACGCAGATCATCCTCCCCAGCTCCATGGACGTCTCGATCGCGGTCCGGGCGCCGGGCAGCCGCTCCTCACCGTAGGCGTCGAGCAAACGATCGGGGGCGTGGCCGGCGAGCACGAGATCGAGCTTCCATGCCAGGTTGGCCGCGTCCCGTAGGCCGGCGCACATGCCCTGCCCGGCGAACGGCGGCATCTGGTGGGCGGCGTCACCGGCGAGCAGGACCCGCCCGGTCCGCCACCGTTCCGCGTAGCGGGCCTGGAAGGTGTAGATGGCGTGACGTTCCAGGGTGGCGTTCGCGGGGGTGACGTCCCACGGGGCCAGCAGCTCCCACGCCCGACCGAGATCGTCGAGCTCGTAGCCGGGTTCCTCGGGAAGCCGCATGAACTCCCACCGTCGCCGGCCGGGCCCGCCGGACACGACGGTGGTGGGCCGGGCGGGGTCGCAGATCTGGACGTTCAGCGGGCTGAACACCCGGGGCGGGTCGAGGATGACGTCGACGATGAGCCAGTCGTAGAAGAACCCCAGATCGTGGACGGGGGTTTCGGTGAGCGAACGGACGGTGCTGTTCGCCCCGTCGCATCCGACCAGGTAGCGGGCCGAGATGGTGGCGCCGTCGGCGGTCGTCGCCGTCACCCCGTCGCCGGTGGGCTCGAGGCCGGTGACCGCCGAGCCCCGCCGTACCTCGATGCTGGGGAGGGCACGGACCCGGTCGTCGAGCAGGGCCTCCAGGGTGGGCTGGTGGAACATCGACGACATGGGCCAGCCGGACGCCGCCGGTCCGTGGTGGCCGAGGCGGAGCAGGACCGTGCCCGAACCGTTGCGCCACTCGTAGACGTCGCCCGGTTCGGTGCAGGTGCGGAGGCGGTGGCCGATCCCGCAGGACTGGAGGATCCGGCCGACCTCGTGGTCGAAGTGGACGGCTCGGGGGAGGGGGTAGGGCTCGGGTTGGCGTTCGAGGACGACGACCCGGTGACCGGCCTGGGCGAGCAGGACGGCCAGCGCGGCCCCGGTGGGCCCATAGCCCACGACGGCCACGTCGGCCGACACCTCGGCGGGGGCGGGGGTCATGGGCGGTCCACCCGTTGATGGCCCCAGGCCGAGATCCGGTCGTAGGCCCGGTTCTCCCAGTGCTCGTCGACGATGCGACCGCCGTAACCCACCTCCACCTGGAATCCGGCCGGGCCGGCCACGTAGAAGCTGAACATGCCGTCGTTGTCGTGGCGGCCCAGGCCGTTGGGCAGGGGCAGACCACTGGCGAACGCCCGGTCGAACGCGGCGCCCACATCGTCTCGCTCGTTGGCCTCGACCATGAGGTGATGCAGGCGCTGGGGCGGATCCACCGGGGCGCGGGCCAGGGCGATGGTGTGATGGCGACCGTTGCAGTGGAAGAAGCGGACGACCAGCGTTGCCTCCGGACCGATGGGCATCTCCAACCAGTCGGACTGGACGAACCCGAGACCGTCGAGCAGGAACCGGGTGGCGGAGTCGAACTCGGCGGTGGCGAACACCACATGCCCGAAGCCGACCCCGTCGGTGAGGAAACCACCGGGGACCAGGGATGACGCGAACGGTGTCGGGGCGGCGGCGAGGCCGGTGACCAGCTCGACGTCGACCCCCCAGGGGGCGGCCACTCGGGCCAGGCGATCCACCCGGCGGCCCGTGCCGGCCACGTCGGCGATCTCCCCGGCCGGGAACCCGGCGGCGGCCAGGCGCCGGAGGGTGGCGACGAACGCAGCATCGTCGGCGGCCTCGATCCCGATGGTGGTGGCATCACCGCCCGGCGCCCGTTCGAGGGCCGGCCCTTCGGCCCGGGCGACCAGGATGCGCTGGGCCCGATCGTCGTTGCGCCAGGTGAGGGCGCCGTCGACCGTCGGTTCACCGGGGATCAGGCCGATGATGTCGCCGAAGAACGAAGACAGGGCCTCCGGGTCGGGCACGCCGACCCGCAGGTAGGCCAGCTGGAGTTGGTCGGTCATCAGACCTCCAATCGGTTCGGAGTCAGTTCGAGGGTGGCCCGTCGGGCCAGAGGGCCTTGGCCAGGAGCCGGTTGAGATCGGCCTGCTCGTCGGGCGACAACGCCGACCATTGGGTGCGGTGCCAGGCCTGGAGGTTCGGGGTGACCACGGCGAACGCTCGCCGTCCACGGTCGGTAGCCCGAACCAGCACACTCCGCCGGTCGTCGGGGTTGGGGAGGCGTTCGGCCAGGCCGGCGCGGGCCAACCGATCGACGAGCCGGGTGGTGTCGGCGGCAGGATTGATGAGGCCGTCGGTCACTGAGCCGATGGGCATGCCCACACCGTCGGGGTCGACCAGGCACAGGGTCCACAAGGCGGCGTACTGGGGTTCGGTGAGCCCCTCCTCCTGGCAGATGGATTCCATGGCGGCCCGGTTCTGCTGGGCCAGCAACAGCAGGTTGACGTGGATGTTCCGGCCCAACCGAACCTCGTCGGGTTCCCGGGCGGTGAACGCAGCGGACGTCATGGTCGAGACGCTACGCCCCATCAATTTGTTCACACAATTATTGTTGTAACGAATAATTACGGGGTCGGTGCCGCGGTCGGACCGTGTCACTGTCGGACCGTGCCGGTGGCGGACCGTGCCGGTGGCGGAGCCAGACGGGCCGGGGCCCGGGCTCTGCCACCGGATGGGGCCGCCACCTCCGAGGCGACCGGAACGGCCCCCGCCCGCCGCTCCGGCGGGGTCGGGTTCGTTCGACCCTTCCGAGGTTACCGAACATGTGTTCGAACCCCAACCCCGGCGGGCCGGCATCGGGCCCCGGGCTGGCCTTCGGGGGCGGGGTGGACGATGCTGACCTACCTGTCGCCCGGCTCCTGCTGCCCCCACCACCCACCCTGCATCGCGGCCTGAGGCCGTACCCGGAGGCCCCAATGTCCACCACCGTGATCGAAGACAACCCCGGTGCCCAGCGGTACGAACTGCTGGTCGACGGCACGATCGCTTCGCTCACCGAATACCGCCTGCATGGCCACGTGGCCGACTTCGTACACACCGAGACCAGGGAGGGGTTCGGGGGCGAAGGATTCGGCACCCGCCTGATCCGGGCCGCCCTCGACGACGCCCGCCGCCGTGGCTGGCAGGTCCGCCCGTTCTGCCCGTTCGTGAAACGCTTCATGGTCGAGCACCCCGAGTATCAGGATCTGGTGCCGCCCGCCGACCGGGCCGACTTCTTCCCCGGATGAGGCCGGGCACGCGTGCACCGGTGCCGGGCGACCGCTCGCCCCGGCCGGCTGGTTGACCGGGCCGGGACGGGCGGCCCTCGACACGCCGAGCCCGAGCTGCGACGGTGGGCGCCATGGCGAACACCCGTCGTGACCGTCTCCGGCAACTGCGCCGGGAACCGCCCCCGCTCCGGACGGTCACCGTGGCCGGTCATCACGAGCGGTCACCGCGCCTGCTGCGCCTCACCCTGGCCGGGGACGGTCTCCGCGACCTGGTGGTGGACCAGCCGGCGTCCAGCGTCCGGTTGCTGATCCCTGGACCCGGCACCGACCGGCTCGTCATGCCGGAATGGGACGGCAACCAGTATCTCCTGCCGACGGGGGATCGGGCCGTGCTCCGGACCTTCACGCCGCTGAACCTCGACCGGGCGATCGGCCGCCTCGACCTCGACATCGTGCGGCACCCCGGCGGCGCGGTGTCCGGGTGGGCGGAGGCGGTCACCGTCGGAGCTCCGGCCGCCATCTCCGGTCCGGCACGAGGCTACGATCTCGATCCGGCCGCCACCCGGCTGGTGGCCCTCGGCGACGAGACGGCGCTACCGGCCCTGACCCAGGTGGTGGCCGCGGCCACCCATCCCACCGATGGCGGGGCCCCCGTCGCCGTGGAGGCGCATGTGGAGGTGGTCGCCCCGGAAGCGGTGGTGGCGATCCCGGAGTCGGCCGGATGGTCGCCGAGCTGGCATACGGCCGAACCGGGGGCGCGGCCGGGCCGGCGCCTGGTGCGCGTGGTCGAGGGGCTCGACCCGTTCGACGAGGGAACCCGCATCTGGGCCGCCGGCGAGGCCGCGGCCATGCAGGCCATCCGCACCCACCTCTTCGGGCCCCGGGGCCTGCAGAGATCGCACGCCGAGGTGCGGGGGTACTGGAAGGCCCGCCCCGCCCGAATGTGATACACAAAAATCAGCCTTGAAGCCATAGCGTGTATCATTTACGGTGTCCTCATGGGGACCACTGGCGCGACCGCCACCCACACCGGATCGGTGCCGGGCTCGGAGCTGGACGCCGAGGTCCGGATCGAGGCCCGACGCTGGGGGGCCCGCACCACCATCTCGGCCCGCTCGGTGCTGGTCACCGTGCTGGGTGATGTGATCGCCCCCACCGGCGGCTCGGTATGGCTGGCCGACCTGTTCCCCCTGGTCGAGCCGTTCGGGTTCAACCACCGCCTGGTCCGCACCTCCATGTACCGGCTGGCCGCCGAGCACTGGGTCGACAACGAGCGGATCGGGCGGCGCAGCCGCTATGCCCTCACCGGGTTCGGGCGGGACGAGTTCGCCGCGGCCGACGCCCGTATCTACCACCACCGGCCTGCGGTCTGGGACGGCAGCTGGACGGTCGTGATCCCGGCCGCCGACGGTGATCTCCGCCGCCACCTCGGCTGGCGCGGCTTCGGTGAGCTGGCCGAGGGGATCATGGCCCGGCCCGGATCGGCCCGCGACGACCTGGCCCCCCTGTTCACCCGCCTCGGCCTGCCCGCTCCACCCCCGGTCGCCGTGGCCCGCTTCGACGACGTCAACGGTCTCATCGCCGCGGACGGCTACCGGGACACCTCGGGCCTGGCCGACACCGAAACCGCCTACCGCGAGTTCCTGGACCGCCACCGCTGGTCCGACCCCGAAGCCCTCGCCACTCTCGACCCGGAGGCCGCCTTCCTGGTCCGGACCATGGTCGTCCACGACTTCCGGCGGGCCCGGCTGCGTGACCCCGACCTTCCTCCCGAGCTGCTACCCGCCGGTTGGGTGGGGGAGCGGGCCCGCCGGCAGGCAGCCACCGTCTACCGGGCCGTGGCCGCGGCCTCCTGGCGGTGGATCGGATCCGTCACCGACCTCCATCCCGACCCTGATCACCCTCACCTCGCCGGCCGGTTCGCCGCCGGCGGCCGCTGACCGCCTCCGGATCCACGAGGACGCCCATGACCACCCCCGCCCCTCCCACCACCGCCCCCGGCCCCGCCCGCTTCGACGCCCTGATCGCCGCCGACGAGAAGATCGAACCCCGCGACTGGATGCCCGACGGCTACCGCAGAACGATGATTCGTCAGATCGCCCAACACGCCCACTCCGAGGTGATCGGCCAGCAGCCGGAGGGCAACTGGATCACCCGGGCCCCGACCCTGCGACGCAAGGCGATTCTCATGGCCAAGGTCCAGGACGAAGCCGGCCACGGCCTGTACCTCTACGCCGCGGCCGAGACCCTCGGCATCTCCCGCGACGAGCTGATGGACCTGCTCCACACCGGCCGCCAGAAGTACTCGTCGATCTTCAACTATCCGACCCTGTCCTGGGCCGACGTCGGGGCCATCGGTTGGCTCGTCGACGGCGCCGCGATCACCAACCAGGTGATGCTGACCCGCACCTCCTACGGTCCCTACGCCCGGGCCATGGTGCGGATCTGCAAGGAGGAGTCGTTCCACCAGCGGCAGGGATACGAGATCATGCTCACCCTGAGTCGGGGTACCGACGCCCAGCGGGCCATGGCTCAGGACGCCCTCGACCGGTGGTGGTGGCCGTCGCTCGCCATGTTCGGCCCGCCCGACGCCGACAGCACCCACACCGAGCAGGCGGTTGCCTGGAAGATCAAGCGGGAGACCAACGACGAGCTGCGCCAGAAGTTCGTCGACATGACCGTGCCCCAGGCCGACTTCCTCGGCCTCACCGTGCCCGACGCCGATCTGGCCTGGAACGACGAGCGGGGCCAGTACGATTTCGGCGCCATCGACTGGGACGACTTCTGGGAGGTCGTCAAGGGCAACGGCCCCTGCAACCGGGAGCGGCTGGCCAACAAACGCCGGGGCTGGGAGGAGGGGTCCTGGGTCCGCGAGGCCGCCGTCGCCCACGCCCGGCGCCGGGCGCGCCGAGCCCGGGCCGAGGCCGCAGATCCCGGTCCGCCCCGAGGCCGGACCGACGGCGTGGCGGTGATCCGATGAGCTACGACGTTCCCCCGATCGATGGCGAGGCCGATCCCGAGTTGGAGGGCCGGTCGGCCGGCTTCCCCTTGTGGGAGGTATTCGTCCGGGCTTCCCGGGGCCTGAACCATGTGCACTGCGGGAGCCTGCACGCGCCCGACGCCGAGACCGCGGCCCGCAACGCCCGTGACGTCTACACCCGCCGGTCCGAAGGGGTGAGCGTCTGGGTGGTGCCATCGACCGCGGTGCACGCCAGCGACCCCGACGACGGCGACGCCTGGTTCCACTCCGACCACCCCTACCGGCACCCGACGTTCTACGAGATCCCCGACGACGTGGGGCACATGTGATGGCGCCGTTGCTGACCTACCTGCTCCGCCTGGGCGACGACAATCTCGTCGTCGCCCAGCGCCTCGGTGAGCTGATGGCCGGTATGCCCGACCTCGAGGAGGACATCGCGGTGGCCAACGTGGCCCTCGACCATCTTGGCCAGGCCCGGCACCTCTATGGCTATGCCGCCGAGCTCGACCCGGCCGGACGCAGCGAGGACGATCTCGCCATGCTCCGGGCCGAACGGGAGTTCCTCAACGCGGTCCTGGTCGAACAACCCAACGGCGATTTCGCCCACACCCAGGTCCGCCAGTTCTTCCTCGACGCCTACCAGGTGCCCCTGTACCGGGCCCTGGCGACCGGTGCAGACGAACGCCTCGCCGGTATCGCCGCCAAGGCGGTGAAGGAGGCACGCTACCACCTCGAACGGTCGTCGTCGTGGGTGGTGACCCTGGGCGACGGGACCGACGAGAGCCATCGGCGGGCCCAGGCGGCCGTCGCTGCGCTGTGGTGCTTCACCGCTGATCTGTTCGCCGCCGATGAGGTGGAGGACACCCTGGCCGAGGCCGGGATCGTGCCCGACCCGGCCTCCCTCCGCCCGGCCTTCGACGCCACCGTCGAGGCCACCCTGACCGAGGCCCGGCTCGAACGTCCCGACGACGGGTACCAACGCCTGGGCGGTCGTACCGGTTTCCACACCGCGGCGCTCGGTCACCTGCTGCCCGAAATGCAGTGGCTGTACCGCTCCCATCCCGGGGCGGCCTGGTGACGCCCGGCACCGCGACCGGCGCCACCGCCGACCGGCTGGAGCGGGCCCGGGCCCTGGTGGCCACGGTGTGCGATCCGGAGCTTCCACCGCTCACCCTGGTCGATCTGGGGATCCTGCGGTCGGTCAGGGCCGAGGCCGGCACCGTGGTGGTGACCGTGACCCCCACCTACTCCGGCTGCCCGGCCGTGGAGTACATCGAGGACGAGATCCGCCGCACCCTGGAGGCGGCCGGGATCGGGCCGGTTCGGGTGGTGCGAAGCTACGCCCCGGCCTGGACCACCGACTGGGTCACCGACGAGGGCCGTCGCAAGCTGGCCGATCTGGGGATCGCCCCGCCCCGACCGGCGGTCGCCACCGGCCGGGACGCCGGGGTGCCGGTGGCCCTGGGAGGTCGGCCGGGCTCGCCGCCGTGTCCCCGCTGTGGCAGCACGGCCGTCGAGGAGCTGTCCCGCTTCTCCTCCACGGCATGCAAGGCCCTGTATCGCTGTACGGCCTGTTCCGAACCCTTCGACCACGTCAAAGAGATCTGAGCGATGTCCGTCGAGTTCCACCCGCTCACCGTGATCGACATATCCCCCGAGACCGACGACGCCGTTTCGGTCACCGTCGCCATACCCCCGGAGCTGCGCGAACGCTTCCGGCACCGGCCCGGTCAGCATGTGGTCATCCGGGCCGAGCTCGACGGCGTCGACGTGCGGCGCTCCTACTCGATCTGCGACCCACCCGGTGGCGACACCCTCCGCGTCGGGATCAAACGCATCCCTGGCGGGGTGTTCTCCACCTACGCCACCACCGGGCTGGCGGCCGGGGATGTCCTCCAGGTCATGGCCCCGATCGGCGACTTCGTGACCGAACCGGGCTCCGGCACGCCCCGGACCTTGGTCATGATCGCGGCCGGTTCCGGCATCACCCCGGTGTTGGCCATGGTGGCCGCCGCCCTGCGCGACGAACCCTCCACCTCGGTCATCGTCGTCTACGGCAACCGGACCACCCGGTCGATCATGTTCCACGAAGACCTGGAGGCCCTCAAGAACCGGTACCCCACCCGGCTACAGGTCCTCCACGTCCTCAGCCGGGAACCCAACCGGGTCCCCCTGTTCGAGGGCCGGATCGATGGGGAACGCCTGGAGCTGCTGTGCCGGACCCTGATCGACCCCGGAACGGTCGACGGCTGGTTCCTGTGCGGGCCCCTGGACATGGTCGAGACCCTCACCGCCACGCTGGAACGGATCGGGGTTCCCGGAGGGCGGGTCCATTCCGAGCTGTTCTTCGACCAGCGGATCGAAACCGTCCCGGCCGCATCAGGAGACGACGCGGCGGCCGCCTCCGATGGAGGCCACCGTGTCGAGGTCACGTTCACCCTCGACGGACGCACCTCCACGGTGGCCGTCGACCCCGGCGGTCCGCCCCTGCTCGACCACGCCCGCACGGTCCGCACCGAGGTCCCGTTCGCCTGCAAGGGCGGGATGTGTGCCACCTGCCGGGCCGTGCTCTCCGAGGGAACGGTCGTCATGGCCAAGAACTACGCCCTGACCGCCGAGGAGATCGCGGCCGGCCACATCCTCACCTGCCAGGCCCATCCGACCGGTGACGGGCCGGTCACCTTCAGCTACGACATCCACGCCACGGTTCAGCGGTAAAAGTCGATCACGAACCGGGCGTCGGGGGCGGGATCGATCCGGTGGGCCACACCCGGCTCGATGATGACATGGCCGGCCGGGCCCAGCCGGCGGCCGGCTCCGTCGGCCTCGGTCGCGAACCCGACCGAGCCGCGCTGGACCCGCAATACCCCCCACACGCCGTCGGCCAGACGGTGGGATCGCAACAGGCCGTCGGGAACCGTGGCGGCGGTGAAGGCGGGCGTGGTGCGTACCCAGGCCACCTCGGCGGGGAGGCCAGGGGGTGGGGTGGTGGGTGGTTCATCGGCGGGCGGATGCTCCGGATCGACCTGGTCGCCGTCACCAGCCCGGAGGCCGCTCATGCCGTCACCGGGGCCGGGGTTCGGGGGCGGACCAGGATCACCGCCGCGGCGATCACCGCCGCCGCGCCGATCACGGCGGCGCCGGCCACGACGGCCCGGTCGAGCGCCGCCGGCGCGTCGGAGGGGATCAGGGAACGGGTGACGGTGGCACGACGGATCACGCTCCACCAGACCAGTTCGACACCGGCGAGGGCAAGAAGGAGGGGGGTCTGGAGGCGGGGGGCGGCCGGTCGGCCGGCCGACCACCAGGCGGCGACGCCGGCGGTGGCCGCCACCAGCGGTGGGGCCCACAACAGCACGCTTGGACCGGTCTCGACCGGGACCGATCGGTAGGCCCACCAGCCGAGGCCGGCGGCCACGGCCGACCAGGCGGTCGTCAGGGCGGCCAGCGATCGCACGGCCAGGGGTCCGGTCCCGGCCCGAGCGGCCACGATCACTCCGCCCACCGCGGCCAGGGCGGCGACCACACCGACGACGGGGGGCCAGGGGACGGGGGTGGAAGCAGGACCGAACGGACGTGGACGGCCACCGGGGTCCCGTCGACGACCATGGGCACGACACCTTCGAGCACGGTGTCGCCCGGTTCGGCGCTGGGGGGATGGGTGGCGACCATCCAGTGGGCCCGGTGGTCGTGCCAGGCGTACACCCCACCGTCGGCCACCTCCTGCCACGCCGGTTCGGCGGTGGCCGATGCCTCGGCGGGGACCTCGGTGTCGGAGTACCGGTCCTCGTTGAGCCACCGGCTCGGGGAGCGTTCGTTCACCATCACGGTCCCGTCGGGCCAGAAGTGGAGGTACGGCTCGCCCTCGTAGCCGATCACCTCCACCTCCACACCGGGTTCGGCAGCCAGTTCGACGAAACTGTCGCCCCCGAGAATGGTGATCTCGATGCCGGGGTTGTCCGGGTCGACGGCCTCCACCGTGGTCTGGTAGTCGGTGGGGCCGGGCGGATCGGCGGCCGCCGGTCGGGCCGGGGCGAGGACCAGCAGCATGACGGCCATCAGGGCCGACAGCCCGGCCACCAGCGGCCACGCCGGGGATCGCCCGGACCCCGCTGGCCCGTCCGTCCGGCTCCACGACGACGCCGAGCCGGTCGGGCCGCCGCGGGGCACGACCGCAGGATTCACGACACGGCGAGTCACGACACGACGATGACGATCCGGCCGCTGGAGTGGACCGAGCAGATCCCCTCGAACTCGCCTGGGGTGGTGAACACCTGGCGGAGGTGCTCGTGGGCTCCGAGATAGAACGGCCCGACGAGATGGCCCCGATCATCGTCGTTGGTGATCTCGATGACCTGCCCCACCGAGACGTCCAGCCGTGGGGGCAGGATGTCGATGCTCTCGCCGGCATCGATCCGTTCACCGGTGCCGGCCGGGATCTCGTAGACGAAGTCCGCGGGGGCGGTGTCGTCGGTGGCGGCATCGTCGAGGCCGAACGTGTCGCTGCCGCCACAGCCGGCGGCGCCCACCAGGACCCCGGCGGCGGCGAGGGCGGTGGCGACGATGCGGCGGGCCGTCACGCCTCGTCGGCGAGCAGCCGCTGCAGGTCGGTGGCCAGATCGGTGGGGGGGATCCCGAACGGCCAGGTCATCAGCAGCCGACCCTGATCGTCGACGGCGTAGATCGAAGCAGTGTGGAACACCTCGGCTTCACCGTCGACGACCTCCTTGCCGTAGTCGGCACCGAACCTGTCGGCCACCGGCCGCAGGCGGGCGTCGTCGGTGGTGCGCAGGGCGACCGCGTCGGGCACGAAGGTGCGGACATATCCGACCAGGACCTCCGGGCTGTCGACCTCGGGGTCGATGGTGACCATGGCGAGGTCGACCCGGTCGGCGTCGGCCCCGAGCTGTTCGCCGGCCAGGCGGACGTCGGACAGGGTGGTGGGGCACACGTCAGGGCAGCTGGTGTAGCCGAAGTAGACCAGCAGCAGGGAGTCCGGCTGCGCCCGGAACAGGAACGGGGTCTCCGAACCGTCTGCCTCGACCGCGGGCAGGCCCAGCTCGGCCACCGACGGGATCGGCTCCCGCTGGTACCCGGCGTACGCCGTCACCTCCGTCGCCGCCGCGGCCTCCGTCGTCTCGGGACCGGCGGTGGTGGGCGTGCTCGACGAGCCGCAGGCGGCCGCGGCCAGCAGCACTGTGACGAGGATCACCGGCCCGGCGTTACGCCATCGGGCGGCCCCGGTCCGGATCGGTCCCGGTCGGTCGGCGGGGTTCACGACAGCTCCTCGATATAGGCGACCACGGCGTCGACCTGGCTCGGGTCGAGGTTGCTGGGCGGCATCACGATGGTGAATCCCGCCACCTGCTGGGAGCCGGGGTCGGTGATCGACTGGCGGAGATACCCCGCGTCGGCCACCACGGTGGAGCCATCGGCCAGTTCGACCGACGAACCGGCCAGCCCGGACCAGGTCGGCCCCGGTCTGGCCGATCCGTCGGCCGAGTGGCAGGCCGAGCAGCCGGAGGCGTCGGCCACCTCCCGCCCGGCTTCGGCCTCGGCGGACAGGGGTGTACCGGCGTCGGCGCCGCAGGTGGCCAGGCCAAGAGCGGTGACCACGGCCACCGCCGTTGGCACGGCGGGCCGACGGCGGATCATGGGGCCGTGTCCATGATGGCCACCAGCATGGTCTGCGGTGGGGCTTCGGCGAACTCGAGGGTCACCTCCAGTTCACCTCCTGCCACCAGCGGTTCCGCCAGACCCATCAGCATCACATGGTATCCACCGGGTTCGAGGACCACGGGCTCGCCGGCCGGGAGCTCGAGACCATCGGGCAGCTCCTGCATCGTCATGGCCCCGTCGGCCATGGCGTCGTCGCTCATCGAGTGATCGGTCATGGCGTCGTCGGTCATCGGATCGTCGGTGGTGTCGTCGTCGGTCATCGACTCGTCCGCGGGCACCGTCTCGTGGATCTCCACCGTCTCGGCCACCGACGGGTCGATGGTCACCGCGGTGAGCACGTCATCGGTGGTCGAGGTGATGACGAAGTACAGGGCCCCGTTGGTGGCCGTCGGCGCGGTCGAACGGGCCCACGCGTCGGTCACCGTGATGGTCTCCCCGTCGTTCTCAGAGCCGGCGGTGTCGTCGGTCGTGGTGTCGTCGGTGGTGGGGTCGGCAGTCGAGGTGTCACCGGTCGCGGCGACGGCGGTCTCGGTGGTCTCCGTGGCCGTGGTGGCGTCGTCGCTGCCACACCCGGCGGCAACGGGCAGCAGTGCCGTGATCGCCAGGCCGGTGGCGGCGGCGGAGCGTCGGAACGAGGGCAAGGTTCGTGGGTTCACGCCCGGGTAGACCGGCGACCGGCGGCCCCGGTTCCGGACGTGACCGAAGTCATGGCGACCGGTCGGATCGGGGCCGGGTCGGGCCCAACGCCGGCAGGCGGACGGCGGACAAGCCGACCAGGACGGTCAGGAGGACCGACGGCAGATGGACGAACTCGACCGACGCCGACCGGTGAAGCTCCGGCTCGACGAGACCCGCGACCGTCTGGGCCACCAGGGCCACCGCGGCCAGCACGAACGCCGGTACCGCCCACCGGGGCCGCCACGCGGCGAGCAGGGCCGCCGCGGCCACGGCCAGACCGAGAGCACCGTCCCGCGTGAGGTGGGCGCCGGTGGATCCGTCCAGCAGGCCGAACGGATCCCGGGTCACCAACCAGGGGGCCACGACCGCGAGCTGGGCCATGGCCAGCACCGCGATCAGGGCCCGGAACCAGGTGGCCGGGGCCGGAAGGTCGGATCCCAGCCGGTCGAGCAGGACCTGCGGGTCGTCGGCGTGGTCGAACTCGTCGCCGAGCCGGTCCAGGCCCAACTCCTCCAGGTCGGGAACGCCCGGACCACGACGGTGGGATCGGTCGCCGGCGTCGCCGGTCGGACCGGTCTCGGCCGGTCCGCGGCGGGGTCGTCGCCGTCTGGCCTCACCCAGTTCCACGACCGGGGCCGGCTCGCCCTCCCGGCGCTCCCCGGTCACGCCGACGCTTGCCCGTCGACGGATTCGTCCTCCGGGGACAGGGCGACCGCGAGGGCGAGCCGGCCCCGGTGGAGCCGGGACCTCACGGTTCCGATCGGTACGTCGAGGATCGTCGCCGCCGTCTCGTAGTCGTAGCCGAGGATCCCGCAGACCACCAACACCTCCCGGTATTTCCGGGGGAGCTGGCGGAGGACGGCGAGCACCTCGCCCCGATGGTCGGGGGCCTGGGTGAGCGACGGCCCGTGCCGTGCCCCGCCGCCGGGGGCGATGTCCATCGCGGCCGTGCGTTCCCGTGCCTCCTGATCGAGCACGCAGCGACGGCAGATCCGGATCAACCAACCCTCGAAGCTCCCGTCCCCCCGGAACGAGTCGAGGTACTTCCACGCCCGGACGAAGGTCTCCTGGACCGCGTCCTCGGCGATGCTGGGGGTGGAGGCCATCGAGCGGGCGTACGCGTGGACGGCCCGGTGGTACCGGTGGACCAGCCGTTCGAAGTCCGCGTCGCGCATCACGGTCCAGTCAAGCCTCCCGGCCCGATGCCCCCAACGTCGTCCCGGATCCGCCTGGCCGTTCTGACCGTGGATACTCTGAGGACCTGGAGCATCCACGGTCAGAACAGGCTGAAGACGCCGGTGGCGGACGCGAGGCCCAGGCGGCTCGGGTGAGGGAAGGCGTCAGTCGAGCCGGACGGGTACCGCGGCCTCGATCTCGGCCTGCCAGGCGGCCGCCGAGGCGTCCGACGGCATCCGCCAGTCACCCCGGGGTGACATGGTGCCCCCGGGCGAGACCTTCGGGCCGTTGGGCAGGGCGGAGCGTTTGAACTGGTTGGCGAAAAACCGTCGGACGAACACGACCAGCCAATGACGGATGGTGGCCAGGTCGTAGGCGGTCCGCTGATCGGCGTCGAACCCGGGCGGCCAGTCGCCATGGTCGACGTCCCGCCAGGCGTGCCAGGCGAGGAAGGCGATCCGGCTGGGCCGGGCACCCCGCCGGATCACGTGAAACAAGGTGAAATCCTGCAGGGCGTAGGGGCCCACCACCGCCTCGGTCGATTGGGGACCGGCCCCGTCGGTGCCGGGAATCAGCTCGGGGGTGATCTCCTGGGCCAGGATCTCGTCGAGTACGTCGTTGGCGGCGGCGCCGAACTGTTCGGTGGCGATCACCCACCGGATCAGGTGCTGGATGAGGGTCTTGGGGACGCCGGTGTTCACCGCGTAGTGGGCCATCTGGTCACCCACCCCGTAGGTGCACCAGCCGAGGGCGAGCTCGCTGAGATCGCCGGTACCGAGCACGATCCCGCCCCGGCGGTTGGCGAGGCGGAAGAGATAATCGGTGCGCAGGCCGGCCTGAACGTTCTCGAACGTCACGTCGTACACCGCTTCTCCCTCGGCGTACGGGTGGTGGAGGTCGTCCAGCATCTGGCGGGCGGCCGGGCGGATGTCGAGCTCCTCGAAGGTGACCCCGAGCCCGTTGGCCAGCCGGGTGGCGTAGGACCGGGTGGTGTCGCTGGTGGCGAAGCCGGGCATGGTGAAGGCATGGATGTCGGTGCGGGGCCTGCCCAGCCGATCCATGGCCTGGGCGGCCACCAGCAGGGCGTGGGTGGAGTCCAGCCCCCCGCTCACGCCGATGACGACCAGGGGTTCGCCGATGGCGACCAGGCGCTGTTCGAGCCCCGACACCTGGATGTTGAAGGTCTCGAAACAGTCGAGGGCGAGCCGTTCGGCGTCGTCGGGCACGAACGGGTAGCGATCCACCTTGCGTCGTAGGCTGATGTCGCCGGCCGGTGGGTCGACGGTGAACGGGACGGTCCGGAACCGGGAGGTCCGCTCGTCCAGGGTGCGACGGTTGTCGTCGAAGGTGCCCTGACGCAACCGCTCCTGCCCCAACCGGGCCAGGTCGACGTCGACGGTGGTGCGGCGCGGCCCGTCGGGGAACCGCTCGGTCTCCCCGAGAAGGTCACCGCACTCGTACACCATGGTCTGCCCGTCCCACGACAGGTCGGTCGAGGACTCCCCCTGACCGGCGGCTGCGGAGAGGTAGGCGGCCAGGCAGCGGGCACTGGCCGAACGCACCAGCAGCCGGCGATCCTCGGCCCGGGCCACCGTGATCGGGCTGCCCGACAGGTTGGCCAGGACGGTGGCCCCGGCCAAGGCGGCCTCGGCACTGGGCGGCACTGGCACCCACATGTCCTCGCAAACCTCGACATGCAGCCGGAGACCGGTCACGTCCTCGGCGTCGAAGATCAGATCCGGCCCGAACGGAACCGACCCGGCGACCGTGTCGAGCCGGGGGGAGCGGAACCGGTGACGGCCACCGGAATGGTCGTCGCCCGGAGCGAAGTGGCGGCGCTCGTAGAACTCCCGGTAGGTCGGCAGGTACGACTTGGGGATCACGCCGAGTACCCGCCCTCGGTGCACCACCACGGCCGCGTTGACCAGCCGGTTGTGGTGCACCAGGGGTGCCCCCACCACCACGAGCGGGCGGACGGTTGCGGTCAGCTCGACCAGGTCGGCCAGGGCGCTCTCGACCGCGTCCAGCAGGGTGTCCTGGAGGAACAGGTCGTCGACGGCGTACCCGCTCAGGCACAGCTCGGGGAAGACCGCCACCGCCACCCCGTCGTCGTGGC
>JBKDZN010000095.1:0-1802 GCA_047971245.1 Acidimicrobiales bacterium | reverse complement strand
CGGTCAGCATTTCGTGGTCGATGGGGGTTTCGAGGCCGGCCCCTCCTGGTCGACCTGGCCCGAGTTCGCCCGCATGGAACGCCCCATCCGCCACCACCGGCCGCCGGGGCGCTGAGATGGCTGTCAGCGTCGACACACTGTTCGTCAACGGGGCGATCCACACCCAGGAACCGGGCCGGCCCGACGCCTCGGTGATGGCCGTCCTCGGGGGCCGCATCGTGGCCACCGGTGACGCCGAGTTGACCGACGTGTTCACCGCGACGGCCGTGCACGATCTGGCCGGCCGGCGGGTCATCCCCGGGTTCAACGATGCCCACAACCACATGCTCGGCTACGGCACCGGTCTGGACGACGTCCCGCTCGGCTCACCGCCGATCACCAGTGTGGCCGACATCTGCCGGGCGATCGGCGAGCGGGCCGCCGCCGTCCCCGAGGGCCAGTGGGTGATCGGGTCCGGCTACGACCAGAACAAGCTGGCCGAGCGGCGCCACCCGACCGCGGCCGAGCTCGACACGGTGGCGCCCCGCCACCGGGTCTGGCTGCGCCACACCTCGGGCCACATGTGCACCGTGAACTCCCTGGTTCTGGCGGACATCGGTGACGCACCGGTGCCCGCGGGCGGGGCCGTGGTTCTCGGCGACGACGGGCGCCCCGACGGCCTGATCCAGGAGCAGGCCCAGGCCCTGGTCCGATCGCTGACCTACCCCATGTCGACCGACGCCATGGTCGCCGCCATCGGCCGGGCCGGCGAACGGTACGTGGCCGAGGGTGTCACCTCGGCCACCGAGGCCGGGGTCGGCGCCGGGCTGGTGGCCCACGCCGACACCGAGCTGCGGGCCTGGCAGGAGGCCCGGCGCCGCGGTGTCCTGGCCCCCCGGGTGAACCTGTTGATCGCGGTGGAGGCCCTCCACCATCTGGCCACCCACCCCGACGACGAGCCCAGTCTTGCCCTCGACGGCGGCCTGACCAGCCATTTCGGTGACGAATGGCTGCGCATCGGGGGCACGAAGATCTTCTCCGACGGGTCCCTGATCGGCCGGACCGCAGCCATGTTCGACCCCTACGAGGGCGGCGGCTGCAACTGCGGGTTCTTCCAGACCGAACCCGAGGTGCTTCGCCGCCGGATCATCGACGCCCACCGCTCCGGCTGGCAGGTCTGCACCCACGCCATCGGTGACCGGGCCGTGGCCACCGTGCTCGACGCCTACGCCGAGGCCCAGGAGACCTACCCCCGGGTGGATCCACGCCACCGGATCGAGCACTGCGGGGTCATCGCCGACGAACTGGTCGACAAGGTGGCCCGGGTTGGTGTAGTCCCGGTGCCCCAGGGCCGGTTCATCTCCGAGATCGGCGACGGTATGAAACAAGCCCTCGGCATCCACCGCACCCCCGAGGCGTACCGGCAGGCGTCGTTCCTGCGGCACGGCATCCCCCTGCCCGGCTCCTCGGACCGGCCGGTGGTCGACGGCGCCCCCCTGCTCGGTATCCACGACATGGTGAACCAGAAGACGGCCTCGGGGGAACCGTTCGTGCCCGCCGAGGCCCTCGACGTCCGCGAGGCGCTGGCCGCCTACACCCTCGGTTCGGCGTATGCGGCCCACGAGGAGCACCGCAAGGGCCGGCTCGCCCCGGGGATGCTGGCCGACTTCGTGGTGCTGGGTGACGACCTGCTGACCGTGGATCGGGACGGGATCGGCGAGGTGAGGATCGACGCCACCGTGATCGGCGGCGTCGAGGTCTACCGCCGCGACGGCGGCTGAGGCCGGCCGTCGTCGTTTGGCCTGGCCCCGGCGGTCACCGGG
>JBKDZN010000094.1:0-12234 GCA_047971245.1 Acidimicrobiales bacterium | reverse complement strand
AAGCTGTCGGCCGAGGAGATCGACGCCGTGGTCGCCTACACCCGGGACGTGCTCGGCTCGACGTCGTCCTGATCGGCGTCCCGCCGGGTTAGACTCCATCTTCAGCGGTACCTCGGCGGCCATCGGCCCCCATCACCACTCAGCTGCATCGGGCCCCGGCCCGGTGCCCGCGGGTTCATGGGGCCTACCTGCTGCCCGTCCGCTGTCGACGCCGTCACCGCCGATCGGTGGAGTCGGCCAGGTCGGCGTGCCACGGCATCGGTGCGGCCCGGTCCCGCCCACCTCCCGGTCCGGGAGGGAAGGGAGCCGACCATGTTCGCCACCGTGGCCACTGCCGTGGTCGAGGGGGTGGAGGGCCACCCCGTTAGCGTCGAGGTCCACGTCAGTGCAGGCCTGCCGGGCTACACCCTGGTCGGCCTGCCCGACGTGGCCTGCCGAGAGTCCCGTGACCGGGTCCGAGCCGCCGTGCTGTCGAGCGGACTCCGGTGGCCCCAGCAGCGAGTGACCATCAACCTCGCCCCGGCCGGGGTGCGCAAACACGGCTCGGCCCTCGACCTGCCGATCGCTCTCGGCATCCTGGCCGCCTCCGAGCAGTTGGAGCCCGCGGCCCTGGACCATCTCGGCGCGGTGGGGGAGCTAGGCCTCGACGGATCGCTCCGGCCGGTGGCCGGCATGGCCTGCCTGGCGGGCGCGATCGACGCTGCCGCGGTAATCGTCCCCGAGCGAGGGGCCGGGGAGGCCGCGGCCATCCGACCCGGCGAGGTCCACGCCGCCGGCCATCTCGGGGAGCTGGTGGCCGCGTTGCGGGGCACGGGCCCGCCGCTCGCCCGGGTCGCCGCCCCGGTCGGCGGCAACCGGGCCGGCTCCGGCCCCGACCTGGCCGATGTCCGGGGTCAGCCATTGGCCCGTTGGTCGCTCGAGGTGGCGGCGGCCGGGGGCCATTCGTTGCTGATGGTCGGCCCGCCCGGCTCGGGCAAGACCATGCTGGCCTCCCGCATGGTCGGGCTGCTGCCCGATCTGCCGGCCGACGAGGCCCTCCTCGTCACCCGGGTCCATTCGGCGGCCGGGATCGGGATGCCGGCCGCCGGTCTCGTGCGTCGCCCCCCGTATCGGGCTCCGCACCACGGCGCCTCGCTGGTGGCCCTCGTGGGCGGGGGAACGGCTGCGCTCCGGCCCGGGGAGATCAGCTGCGCCCACGGTGGGGTCCTGTTCCTCGACGAGCTGGGCGAGTTCGCCCCCGCCGTGCTCGACGCCCTCCGCCAGCCGCTGGAGGAGGGGGTGATCCGGGTGGCCCGGGCCAGCCGCGCCGTCACCCTCCCCGCCCGGTTCCTGCTGGTGGCCGCCATGAACCCGTGCCCGTGCGGTGAGGGTGGTGCGCCGGGCCGGTGCCGTTGCGGGGAGGCGGCCCGGGCGCGGTACGCCCGGCGCCTGTCGGGCCCACTGCTCGACCGGTTCGACCTCCGCGTCGAGGTGCGGCCGCCCGCCTCGTCCCTGCTCCTGGGGGGTGAGCCCGAGGAACCCACCCGGTCGGTGGCCGAACGGGTGGCCCGTTCGCGGGTCCGGGCCCGGGAACGGGGGGTCCCGGCCAACGCCCGGCTTCGCGCCCACCGGCTCGAGGACGAGGTGCCGCTCACCCCCGCGGCCGCCGGGGTCCTCACCACCGCCCTCGAAGCCGGCCGCCTCACCGGGCGAGGGCTGGCCCGGGTCCGCACGGTGGCCCGCACCATCGCCGATCTGGCCGGCCTCGATGACCGGGTCCCGCTCGACGCCGACATCGTGTCGACCGCCCTGGGACTACGCCCGGTCCCGGCGGTGGTGTCGGGGGCGACGGCATGACGCGGCCGGGCCCCCGTCAAGCCGCGCCGCCGGCGCACCCCACCGGCCCCGCCGGCGGGTCCTCCACCGCGGGTGAGGCCGGCGGGTCGCCGCAAGGGGCCGAGATCGGGGCCCGCCTGGCCCTGGCCGGCCTGAGCCGGGTGGGGCCGGCCCGGCTGGATTGGCTGTTGGGGGCCGGTTCGGCCATCGAGGCCGTGGACCGGCTCCGGTCGGGTCGGCTCCCGTCCGATGTTCCGGCCCCCCGGGGGGTGACCCCGGCCATGGTGGCCGGGTGGCGGGCCGAGCTGGACCGGGTGGATCCGGAGCGGCTGATCGCCCCCTACCGGATCGCCGGCATCGCCGTGTTGGCCCCGGCCGATCCCGGCTGGCCGTTCCCGGACGATCCCGAGCCCCCCATCCTGGCCTTCGTTCGGGGCCGGTCGGCCCTCGCCTCCGAGCCGCGGCGCCGGGTGGCCATCGTGGGCACCCGGCGGTGCACCACCGTGGGGGAACAGGTGGCCCGCCGCCTCGGGGCCGAACTGGCGGCGGCCGGCGTCGTCGTGGTCAGCGGCCTGGCCACCGGCATCGACGGGGCCGCCCATCGGGGCGCCCTGGCCGCGGCCGACGATGTGCTGGCCGTGGTGGGCACCGGGCTCGACACGGTCTATCCCCGGGCCAACCGGGCCCTGTGGGCCACGGTGGCCGAGCGGGGCGCCGTGCTCTCGGAGGCCCCGCTCGGGGTCGGCCCCGAGCGGTGGCGGTTCCCGGCCCGGAACCGTCTCATCGCCGGCCTGGCCGATGCCGTGGTCGTGGTCGAATCCCACGACCGGGGGGGTTCGCTCCACACCGTCGACGAGGCGGTGGCCCGGGGGCGGCCGGTGCTGGTGGTGCCGGGCGCGGTGACCAGCTCGGCCTCGGCCGGCTCCAACCGCCTCCTGGTCGACGGGGCGGTGCCGGTGTGTTCGGCCGCCGACGTGCTGGCCTACCTGGGTTGGCCGGACGCCCCGGTGCCACCGGCCGGCTCCGGCGTCCGGCCCGGTGCCGCACCGCCCGATCCGGTTCCCGGCGGCACCGGCCCGGCCCATTCCCCCGCCCTCCCGGCGCATGAGCCGTCCGGCCCCGATGTCGACCCGCTCGACACCGTGGTACGAGCCGAGGCGGCGACCGGATCGGTCCACATCGACGACCTCGTCGCCCAGAGCGGCCGGCCGGTGGTGGCGGTGCTGGCCGCCGTCGAACGCCTCGCGGCCCGAGGGGAGGTGGTTCTCCATGGATCGACCGTCGTGCCTGGTCAACCCACCCGCCAACCTGATGACGGCGGTGTCGGCGGCTACGCTCCCCGGCCGTGACTCCCGCCGCACGTGCTCGATATCTGCGCGCCCTCGGGCTCGATCCCACCGTCCCGCCGTCGGCGGTCACGGCCGGGCCGATCGGCTCGCTCGTCACCACAGCCGTCGTCGAATCAGCCCGCAAGCCTGCCCCCACCTCTCACTTTCCGTGGCAATCGGCCGACGGAGAGTGGGAGCGAGGAGGCCGTTCGGTAATCGACGGAGACCCCGCTCGGGTATCCGACGAATCCGACGTGGCGGGAACTGTGGCAATAGAAACCGACGATGTTGCGCAGGCGTGGGCCCGGTACAAGCAGTACGACCGGCAACGCGACCGCGACGAGCTCATCGTCTTCTACGCGCCGCTGGTAAAGTACGTGGCCGGCCGAGTGGCGGCGGGGCTGCCCCGGAGCGTCGACCAGGCCGATCTGGTCAGCTACGGGATGTTCGGTCTGATCGATGCCATCACCAAGTTCGAACCGGACCGGGGCTTCAAGTTCGAGACCTACGCCATCTCCCGGATCAAGGGGTCGATCCTCGACGAGCTCCGGTCGATCGACTGGGTCCCCCGCTCGGTCCGCTCCAAGGCGAAGTCGGTGGAGCGGGCGATGGGGAAGCTGGAATCCGAGCTCCATCGTTCGCCCACCGACGCCGAGATCGCCGACGAGCTCGATCTGAGCATCGACCAGTTGAACGCCGTCTACTCCCAGATCTCCTCGCTGGGGATCGTGGCGCTCGACGAGATACTGTCGTTCCGGGGCGGGGAGGGCCTGACCTTCGGCGACACCCTGGCCGACCGGGCCGACGGGCCGGGCGGTGTGTACGAACGGGTGGAAACCCGCCAGCTCCTGGCCGAGGCGATCAACCGCATGAACGAGCGTGAGAAGATCGTGCTCACCCTCTACTACTACGAGTCGATGACCCTGGCCGAGATCGGTCGGGTGCTGGGGGTCACGGAGAGCCGGGTGTGCCAGATCCACACCAAGGCCGTCCTCCAGCTCAAATCCCGGTTCGCCAGCCTGGAACGCGAATCGGCCTGACCCCGGGCCTCGGGCCGGTCCCTTCACCCCGGCCCCGGAAGTAGCCACCGACGAGTAGAGGTCCGCTCCCGTGACGAGCCCGCCTGCCGGTCCCGTCGTTGCCCTGGTGATCGCCGTCGCCGTGGGGCTCGGCGTGGCCGAACCGAACCCGGGATCCGATCCCGACACCGGCCGCGCCGCGGTCTCCGTGGCCGCCGCGCCGACGGCGTGCCGGCCGTGGTCGGCGCCCGTCGACGCCCCGGTGGTCGATCCCTTCCGGGAACCCGCCCACCGGTTCGGACCGGGCAACCGGGGCATCGAGTACGGCGTCCGGCCGGGGCAGCCGGTCGGGGCCGCCGCTCCCGGGACGGTCAGCTTCGTCGGTCCGGTGGCCGGTGACCTGTGGGTGGTTGTCGAGCACGACGGGGGCGACCGCTCCAGCTACGGGCCGGTTCTGGCCCCGGCGGTGGTGCGGGGGCAGACCGTCGACAGCGGCACCGAGCTGGCCGGCGCCGCGCCGGGCTTCCACTTCACGGTTCGCCATCACGACGTCTACGTCGATCCTGCCGTCCGGTTCGACGGGGCTTGCGGGCAGCCGCGTCTGGTGCCGATCGAACCATGACCGCCGGAGAAACCGGTCGGTGCGGTCGGCCCCTCTCGCTAGACTCGACCGGGTTCGCGACCGTCGCGGACCATCACGTATCCGGACCGGCCGAATCCACGGTCTCCCCACAGGGGGAGCTGGTCGGTCCGCAGCAACCGGAGGAGTTCATCATGACGGCTGTCGTCACCATGAAGCAGATGCTGGAGGCCGGGGTCCACTTCGGTCACCAGACCCGCCGCTGGAACCCGAAGATGAAGCGGTTCATTCACGGCGACCGCAACGGGGTGTACATCATCGACCTGGAGGAGACCCTCCGGCGGATCGAGGTGGCCTACACCTTCGTACGTGACACCGTGGCCGACGGCGGCACCGTCCTGTTCGTCGGCACCAAGAAGCAGGCCCAGGAGCCGATCCGGCGTTACGCCCGCTCGGTCGGGATGCCCTACGTGGATCAGCGCTGGCTGGGTGGGATGCTCACCAACTTCCAGACCATCCACAAGCGGGTGGGCAAGCTGCTCGAGTACGAGCGCATGCGGTCGGCGGGCGAGTTCGAGGAGATGCCGAAGAAGGAAGCCCTCCGGTATCAGCGGGAGCTCGAGAAGCTCGACCGTAACATCGGTGGTATCAAGACGATGGCCAAGCTGCCGAGTGCGGTGTTCGTGCTCGACACGATCATCGAGCACATCGCCGTGACCGAGGCCCGCAAGCTCGGTATCCCGATCGTGGCCGTGGTCGACACGAACTGCGATCCCGACCTGATCACCTACCCGATTCCCGGCAACGACGATGCCATCCGCTCGGCCGAGCTGATGACCCGGGTCGTGGCCGAGGCGGTGGCCGAGGGCAAGCTGATCCACGCCCACCGCAATGGTGGCGGCGTGGATGTGGCCGCCCCGGTCGGGCGCAGCCCGGAAGAGGAAGCCGCCATCGCCCAGGCCCAGGCCGAGGCCCGCCAGCAGGCCGCCCTCGAAGCCGCAGCCCGGGAGGCCCGTGTGGCCGCCCAGCGGGAGGCCGGCGAGCCCGTCGCCTCCGACGACAGCCAACCCGATCCGGAGGTCCAGTCCGGCGGAGCACCCTCAGCCGGCTGATACCGGTGCGGCCGGTCGCCTCCGGGTGGCCGGGCCGGGCCCAACCCATCATCCCTCCCGAACCGGATCCCATCCGGCGACCCGGCCCCGTCGTGCGCCGGGTTGTCCGGCGTTGCCGGCTCCGGAGGCCGAGAATCCCAGCGAGAACAGCGAACAAGGAATCGAACCGATGCCATCCTTTGGTGCCAAGGACGTACAGGAGCTCCGCCGCTCGACCGGAGCCGGCATGATGGACGCCAAGAAGGCGTTGACCGAGGCGGACGGTGATGTGGAGCAGGCCACCCAGATCCTGCGGGAGAAGGGTCTGGCCAAGGCCGCGGGCCGTTCCGATCGGGACAACGCCGAGGGTGTCGTGGCCGTCGCCTCCGACGATCGGGGAGTCGCCCTGGTCTACCTGAAGTCCGAGACCGACTTCGCCGGCAAGTCCGACGACTTCCGCCGGACCGTGCAGGCCATGGCCGACGCCGTCCTGGCCGACGGGACGGAGGCCGTCGACCGGTTCGCCGGTGAGATCGAATCGCTCCAGCTCACGGTCAAGGAGAACATCGAGGTCGGCACGGTCGCCCGCTACGCCAGGACCGGCGACAATGTGCTCGACGCCTACCTCCACGGCGATGGTCGGGCCGGGGTGCTGATCGAGGGCCACGGTGTCGACCCCGAGGTCCTGCACGAGATCGCCCTCCACGTGGCGTTCGCCAAGCCGACCTACCTGACCCGCGACGAGGTCCCCGCCGGCGAGGTCGAGAAGGAGCGCGAGGCGCTGCTCGAGATCACCAAGGCCGAAGGCAAGCCCGAACAGGCCTGGCCCAAGATCGTCGAGGGCCGGATCAACGCCTGGTTCGGTGACCGTGTCCTGCTCGAGCAGGGTGTCTTCGGGGAGAAGGAGACCGTGGCGGCCAAACTCGGCGACGGCCGCATCGATCGCTTCACCCTGGCCATCGTCGGCGGCTGAACCGCTGGCCCGGGTGATCGTCGGCGGCTGAACCGCTGGCCCGGGTGATCGTCGGCGGCCGAACCCGTGATCCCGAGGGACCTGGTCCCTCGGGATCGCCGTTGGAGCCAACTAGACTACGGACGCCGATCGCGGGGCGTTTCAACCACCGACAGTGACCGTCACGGGCCGCAGGCCGGTCCCGGGTCACGACGCCCGCGGTGAACTCATCCAGGGAGGCTGAGTGACCGACCCATCAGGCGCACGCTGGAATCGGATCCTGTTGAAATTGTCCGGCGAAGCCTTCGCGGGCGATGCCGGCTACGGGATCGACGGCAAGGTCGTCCACCGCATCGCCGACGACATCCTGGCCGTCAAGGAAGAGTTCGGTCTCGAGATTGCCATCGTCGTAGGCGGCGGCAACATCTGGCGGGGCATGACCGCGGCCGAGGGCGGCCTCGACCGGGCCCAGGCCGATTACATGGGCATGCTGGCCACGGTCATCAACGCCCTCGCGTTGCAGGACATCTTCGAGCAGAAGGGGGCCCAGACCCGCCTCCAGTCGGCGATCCAGATGCCCCAGATCGCCGAGGAGTACATCCGGCGCCGGGCGATCCGGCACCTGGAGAAGGGCCGCCTGGTCATCTTCGCGGCGGGCACCGGTAATCCGTTCTTCACCAGCGACACCTCGGCCGCCCTCCGGGCGGTCGAGATCGGTGCCGGCGCCCTGCTCAAGGGCACCCACGGCGGGGTCGACGGCATCTACAGCTCGGATCCCCGCACCGATCCCGACGCCGTCAAGATCGATAGGCTGACCTACCTTGACGTCCTCAATCGCGACCTCCGGGTCATGGATTCGACCGCCATCACGCACGCGAAGGAGAACGACCTGCCCATCGTGGTGTTCGACCTCCTCGCCTCGGGCAAACTGCGGGCCCTGCTGGCCGGTGAGCCGGTGGGTACGATAGTCGAATGAGCGAACTCGTCGACCTGCTGCTCGCCGACGCCCAGGAGCGGATGGACAAGGCGATCGTCCACTCGCGCTCCGAGTTCGCCTCGGTCCGGAGTGGGCGAGCCAGCCCGGAACTGGTGGAACGCATCAATGTGCACGCGTACGGCGTCGACATGCGAATGCTGGAGCTGGCCACCATCTCGGTGCCCGAGGCCCGACAACTCCTCATCACGCCGCATGATCCGGCCAATCTCGACGCCATCGAGAAGGCCATCTCCATGTCGGGCCTGGGCCTGTCGCCCAGCAACGACGGTCGCTCGCTCCGGTTGAACTTCCCGCCGCTCACCGAGGAGCGGCGCAAGGATCTGGTCCGGGTGGTCAAACAGATGGCCGCGGATGGCCGGATCTCGATCCGCAATATCCGGCGTGACGTACGCACGGAACTCGAATCAGCCGAGAAGGACAACGAACTGTCGAGCGACGAGCTCGTACGGGCCGAACAGGACCTCGAGCGGATCACCCATTCGAGCGAGGCCTCAGTGGACGGGGCACTGGCCAGCAAGGAAGAGGAACTGCTCGAGGTCTGAGCACCGGGGGCCTGCGCCCACCGGGCTGACCGAGACCATCTCCTCGTGCCGGCGGACGGTTCACGAAAGGACACACGATGGCTGACAACAAGAGGCGTGGCCTCTTCGGTAAGGGGTCGGACGAGGCGTCCACCCCCAGCATCTTCGACCTCTTCGAGCCACCGCCGGAGCAGGATTCGTCGTCGATCACCAAGATCCCGATCATCCGCGACGGTGACGAGATCGATCTCAGCGAACTCGAGGTGCCCGAGACCCGGCGCTCGGCCGAGGCCGAGGCGGCGGGCCTGCAGCACTGGACTGAGCCGGCCAGTGGCCAGGTGCCGGCTGCGCTGGCCGAGCCGACCTCGGGTGGGCCCGAGACGATCCGCGGTCCCAGCTGGCAGGGCGAGGAGCCCAACTGGATGGGCCCCGACCTGTCCGACGTGTTCGCCGACACCGAGGTGGCGGCCAGCGAACGGCTCCGACGCCGGCCGCCCCGGCCCGAGGCGACCGAACCGGAACCGACCCGACAACAGCGGGCGATCTCCATCCCGTCCCCCGTGCCCCCGGTCACCGGCCCCGGCACTGAACTCGAGCCTCCTCAGCCGGCGGGTCGCGACGAGCCGGTCGACTACCACGATGGTGGATCTCGGGGCGAGGCCGCGCCGGCTCTCGGCACCCCAACTCACGGCACCCCGGCTCACGATCCGGTCCCACCGGCCGCGGTCTTCGACCCGACCCGCACGGCGCCGACCACCGGTGCGCCCGGACCGTCCGGGTCCCGGCGCTCGGTGTTGGGCGAGGAGGGCGCGGCGCCGCCGCCCCCGCCACCCCCCGGCTCGGCGCCCGCCGACGAGTCCCGGCGGGGAGGCCCCGCCGGCGACGCTGGTGAGCACGACATCGCCTACCAGGAGGCTTACGGGCGCGACGACCGTCGGTTCGACGCCTTCGCCGAGCCCTCGGTGTCGGAGCCGTTCGGTGACGAACCGGCCTCGCTGACCATCCAGCCCCCGTCCCCCGCCGACGAGCGCCCCCGGTCGCTTGACGACGATTTCGTGCCCGACCCCCCGCCCCCGTCGTTGTCGTCCCCGGCACCCGAACGGCCCGCGAGCATCTTCGACCGGATGGAGCATCAGGGCTCGCCGGGCCCGGCGCCTGCCCCCGCTGCCGAGCACTACGACGACCCGGCCCCGGCCGCCTCGTGGCCCGAGCCCGACCCGGCCGGGTACGCAGACGAGGTCGCAGGCCTCCCGCACCCTTCGGGCCGGGCCGAGGCACCCGTCGGTCCGCCGGACATGGAGACGGCCACCTTGCCGAGGGATGTCGCTCCCGCCCAGGGCTCGCCGGCCCGCTCCGCCCCGTCGGCCCCACCACCACCACCGTCGGAGTCCCCCCGTCCCTCGGCGCGGGCGGACTCTCCGGCCCGTTACGTGGACGCCCCGGCGCCCCTCGCCGGCCGGTTCGAGGCCGACACCGACCGTGACCGGTACGACGACGAGCCCGGCCGCCCGGCCCGCCGGGCGGGCCAACCCGAACACGACCACGGCCTGGATGACGGTGAGGGCCGTGACTTCGTCCAGTCGGTCCTGGTCGGTGTGGGCATGGCCGTCGTGGTGTTCACGACCCTGTTCTTCGGTCCCGTACCCACCATGGTCATGGTCGGGCTGCTGACCCTGCTGGCCGTCATGGAGGTCTTCAACGGGATGCGGGAGGCCCGGCTCCGGCCCGCCACCCTGCTCGGCCTCGTCGGGGCGGTGGCCCTGCCCGTTGCCTCGTACGTCCGGGGGGAGTCGGCGTATCCCCTCGTCATCGGCCTGTCGGTCGTGTTCGGCATGTTGTGGTACCTGACCGGGGCCGACACCGAGAGACCGGTGCTCAACCTGGGTCTGACCTTCACCGGCATCCTGTGGATCGGTGGTCTCGCCGCCTTCGCCGCCCTGATGGTCCGCCACGAGGGAGACACCGATCTGCTGGCCGCCACCATCATCATCACTGCGGCGTCCGACTCGCTGGCCTACATCGGGGGTCGGGCCTATGGCAACCGGCGCTTCCACCCGGCCAGTCCGGGCAAGACCTGGGAAGGGACGGTGACCGGCTTCTTCGGGGCCCTGTTCGCCGGCCTGGCCATCGGAGTGACCGACCTGTTCTCGGTCTTCGACGGTCGCCTCGTCGCCGTCCTGGTCCTCGCCGCCGTGGTCGGGATCCTGGCCCCGATCGGTGATCTGGCCGAGTCGATGGTGAAGCGTGACCTCGGCATCAAGGACATGGGGTCACTGATTCCCAGCCATGGTGGTGTGATGGACCGGGTCGACGGTCTGCTGTTCGCCCTGCCCGGCGCGTTCTACGTCGCCCTCATCTACCAGTTGTTCTGAGGTGACCGTCTCCTCCGAAACGGCGGTCGCCTCCGTCCCCGCCGGGGCGGCCGTTGCCCCGGTCACCGAGCCTTGTGCCGGCCCGACGGCGGGGAGCCGGGTGGCGGTCGCCGTCGCCGGATCCACCGGTTCGATCGGCACCCAGACCATCGACGTCGTGGCCGCCGATCCGGGCCGGTACCAGGTGGTTGCCCTGCTGGCCGGATCCGATGTCGACACCCTGGTCGCCCAGGCGGAGGCGATCCGGCCCCGGATCGTGTCGGTGGGCGACGACGCCCGCCTCGACGAGCTCCGGGCCCGGGTACCGCCCGGGATCGAGGTGCTCCCGGCGGGGGAGGCCCCCGCCGCCATGGCCGAGGCGGCCGATGTGATCGTCAACGGTGTGGTGGGCTTCGCCGGCCTGCCGGTCACCCTGGCCGGCCTCCAGGCCGGGAAACGCCTCGGCCTGGCCAACAAGGAGTCCCTGATCGCCGCCGGTCCGGTGGTGCAGCGGGCCCGGACCACGGCGGGGGCCGAACTGGTCCCGGTCGACTCCGAGCACGCAGCCATCCACCAGTGCCTGCGGGCCAATGACGTGGACCGTCGGGTGGACCGGATCCAGCTGACCGCCTCGGGTGGGCCGTTCCGGGGCTGGAACCGTGAGCGGCTGGCTGCGGTGACCGTCGAGGAGGCCCTCGCCCACCCCACCTGGTCGATGGGTCCCAAGATCACCGTGGATTCCTCCACCCTCATGAACAAGGGTCTGGAGGTCATCGAAGCCCATGAGCTCTTCGGCCGTCCTGCCGGGACCGGGCTCACCCTGGACGACATCGAGGTGGTGGTCCACCCCCAGTCGATCGTCCACTCGATGGTCACCTTCAGCGACGGCTCCACCATCGCCCAGCTCTCCAGTCCCGACATGCGCCTGCCGATCGGTTACGCCCTGGCCTTCCCCGACCGGCTCCCGGTGCCCTACGGCCGGATCGACTGGTCCTCGGCCATGCACCTTGATTTCGAGCCGCCGGACCGGGCCGCCTTCCCCTGTCTCGACCTGGCCTACGAGGCCGGCCGGGTGGGCGGGACCGCCCCGGCGTGGCTGAGCGCGGCCAACGAGGTGGCCGTCGAGGCGTTCCTGGATGGGCGTCTGCCCTATCTGGGGATCCCTGATGTCGTCGCCGACGTCGTCACCCTCCATGATGGAGGGTCGGGCACCGTTCTCGAGGATGTGCTCGATGCGGACCGGACGGCTCGCCGCCTGGCGGCCGAGCGGATCCGCGCTCATCAGTGATCTACCCTTTGCTTGTCCGAGGTCAGCGAGGCCGCCAAGGCCACCACCGACCCGTACGGAGAATTGGAGCCCAATGAGTGTTGCCGAGCAGCCGCCCGCCTCCTCCGACTCGTCGGACGGCTCCGCTCCTCACGTTCCGTGGGTGATGGCCGAGCCGCGCGAGCTCGAACCGGGCCAGGAGAAGGTCAGCCTGATCGGGCTCGTCGCCCTGATCGCGGTGTTCGGTCTGCTGTGGTTCGGCGCCGGGCCCCGCTACTTCCTGATCGTGATGGGCCTCATGGTCATGATCTTC
>JBKDZN010000093.1:0-6508 GCA_047971245.1 Acidimicrobiales bacterium | reverse complement strand
CCCACGCCATGGTCCGGGAGGGGGTCGTGGGCGCCATCGGCTCCACCGTCGACGTGGTCGCCCAGGCCGAGGACGTCGACGATGCGGTGGCCGCCATCGCGTCGACCCGGCCCGACGTGGTCCTGCTCGACGTTCACCTGCCCAGCGGGACGGGAGCGGACGTGATCACGGCCGTCGCCGCCCGGGGCGTCGACCCGGCCCCCCGCTACCTGGCCCTGTCGGTGTCGGACGCTCCGGAGGACGTGATCGGCCTGGTCCGGGCCGGCGCCCAGGGCTACACCACGAAACGGATCCGGGCCGGCGAGCTGCTGGAAGCGATCGACCATGTGGCGGTGGGCAACGCCGTGTTCTCGCCCCGGCTGGCCGCGTTCGTACTCGACGCCTTCCGCAACGGCCCCGGCGCCGCCCCGGTTGCCGAGCGGGCCGAGCCCGACGACCTCGACCTGCTCAGCCCACGGGAACGGGAGGTGATGCGACTCCTGGCCCGGGGGTTCACCTACCGGGAGATCGCCGCCGAGCTGTTCATCTCCGACCGGACGGTGGAGAGCCACACCAGCTCGGTGTTGCGCAAGCTCCAACTCTCCAACCGCCACGAACTGACCCACTGGGCGGCCCGCCACCACCTGCTCTGAACGGGCACGGGACCGCCGGGCGGCACCGGCGGCAGGAACTCAGCCACCGTCGAGCGCCGCCTGGATCGCCTCCGGGGTCAACGTCTGCGGCCCGCTGATCAGCCACTGATGCCCGAACGGGTCGATCAGGCGGCCCTGCCGGGCCCCGTATGGCCGGTCGGCGAGCTCAAAGCGCACCTCGGCCCCGGCGGCGACCGCACGCGCCCACACCGGGTCGGGGTCGGGCACGGTGATCTCGATGATCAACCCGGGCACGTCGGCAACCGGGTCGGCCGCATCCGCATCCTTGACCTGCACCTCCAGGGCCCGGCCGAGCAGGCTGAGCTGGGCGAACACGACCTGACCGCGGTGGGCGTAGCGGGCGTCGAGCGTCGCCCCGAAGGCCTCGGTGTAGAAGTCGATGGCGGTGTCCGCGTCGCTGACGACGAGCTTGGGCCGCAGCGCCGAGGGCCCGAGGGCGCCGGCGTAGGAACCGAAGCTGAACTCGTTGCCCTCGGGGTCGTTGACACTGGCCCCACGGCCGCCGTAGTCCTGATCGATGGGAGGGGCGAGCGAGGTGGCGCCGGCGGCGAGGGCCCGGGTGTAGGCGGCGTCGACGTCGGCGTCACGATCGACGACGCAGTAGTAGCGACCCCGGCCGACGTCGGAGGCACGCGAGAACGTCGAGTCGCGCTCGACCGAGTTCGCCATCAGCGCGCCATGGCGACCCCACGCCAGCTCACCGTTGGCCAGCACCGTCTCGGCGTCGTCGGCCCAGTGGAGCGCGACCGGGCGGAAGCCGACCGCCTCGAGGAAAGCGATGCCGCGGCGGGCGTCAGCGAGGGTGATCAGACCGAACAGCTGTGTTGTCATCACCCGATCGTGTCAGCGCGCCCGGGCCGGGTCTTGAACATTTGGGCGCCCCGGCGGCACGTAGAACGGCTCGTCGAGCAGCTGGCCGGGGGGTGCGCCCGCCGAGTTGACGCCAGTCGCGGCTGAGGTGGGCCTGATCGCTGTAACCCGCCTCGGCCGCGGCCGCGGCGAGACCCCGGCGGGCCGCCACCCGACGAGCATGCTCGAACCGGGTGAGCCGGAACGCCTGCTTGACCGTGATCCCGTACTCGCGACGGAACCGCTCGGTGAGTTGGCGCCGCCCCATACCCACCTCGGACGCGAGCCGGCCCACCGGCACCCGGCCACCGGTGCTACGCACCCGTTGCCAGGCACCCGCGAGCGGGCTGGGCGGCGGCTGCACGCCGGCGATCCCGGCGAGCAGCCGGTCGAGCTCGGCGTAGCGCTCGGACCAGGTCGGCCGAGCCGCCAGGCGCTCGGCCAGGTCGGCGCAGAGGTCTCGCCGAGCCCTCGACCGCCCATCGAGCACGTCGGCCGGGTCCACCAAGCAGTTCGCCAGCGCCCCGATCGGGAGCCCGAACAGGGTGCGCACACCGGCCGGCGACAGCGCCAGCTGGATGCCGAACTGCCGACCCTCGGTGATCACTTCGGCGGGCGAGGTGTGCAGCCCGCCGAGCAGGACCTGGAATCGCCGGCTGGGCTCGCCCGGCCAGCGCACCCGCATCGGGGCGTCGAGGTTGACAATCAGGGTCGCAGTGCCACTCGGCAGTCCCTGGTGGATGCTCCCGGCCGGCACCCTCAGTTGGTAGCCGACGGGCCGACCGACGAGACCCTCGAGTGGGCTCGGTGCTCCAGCCACGGGTCCAGTATGGCAAACAGGTCGAGGACCGGTCGGGATTCGGGGTGGTCGGTCGGTATGGCCTCGGATGGGACCGACCCGTGGACGGCAACTAGCGTGACGGACAGCACAGGCCGGGCGATGACCGCTGGCATCCCGGCCGGCACCACGCAGACGCAGGGGGTACGCGCATCATGACCGACATCGACAGCACCACCACCGCCACCCCACCGGCCGCAACCGCCCCGATGAGCCGGGCCGATCACACGGCGGTCATGGCCGGCTACATCGAGGCGGGGGTGGAGCGCGCCCGTCGGGCCGGGAATCGTGGCCCCTTGCGCCTGGTGGACGGGGTGCTCGACACCAGCTTCCTCGAGCCGTTCCGGGCACACGGGTTCTACGTGTTCGAGGGGGTGATCGACGACACCGAGTTGGCCGAGCTCCGGGCCGACGCCGCCGCCTTCATCGACGGGGCCCCGGTCAGCCCCGACGCCGACGTCGACGCCCGGGGCCGACCGGCCCTCGGCCGGGACTGGGCCATCGAGCCCTACCTGCTGTCGAAGCCCCTGGCCGACCCGTGGGGCGGGACCAACCTGCTCGGCGGGCGCCATCAGACCAAGATGACCGAGCCTGCACCGGACGACGGCGCCCCCGAGTGGGTCCCGTTCCTGCTGTTCGGGATGTGTCGAGCCATGCCGTCGGGCCTCCGCCTCTACGGCCATCCGGGGCTGCTGTCGGTTGCGGCAGCCATCAACGGGGACGACTTCGTGCCCTACAACGACGCCACGTTCGTGAAGCAGCCCGGTGTGGGCGGTTCGGTGTCCTGGCATCAGGATGGGGTCACCCACTGGGACAATCCGGCGTGGGACCCGGGCATCCACGGCTTCAACTTCCAGGTGCAGTTGTACCGCTCCACCCCGGCCAACGGCCTGTGGATCGTGCCCGGCTCCCATCGCCTGGGCCGCATCGACATCCGGGAGCGGGTGGCCGCCAACGGCGGCAGTGATCTGCTGCCCGACGCGATCCCGCTGTTCTGCGAGGCGGGGGACGTCACCATCGTCAACCGGCAGATGCTGCACGCCTCGTTCGCCAACAGCTCACCCGATCCCCGCATCTCCCTCACCTTCGGGTTCCACCGGCGTTCGTCGGTGTTGGGCGCCCCGGCCGCGCTGCGGCTCAAGCCGACCGAACCCGACGGGGTGGTGTACGACGAGGAGCGGATCTCCCGCCGGTCCTCGGTGATCCCCCTGGCGGTGGACGCCCGCCGGCAGCATCACCCCGGCGAGGACCGCTTCGTCTATCAACCTCTGGCCGATCGGGTCGACGAGTTCCGCTACGACGAGGCCACCGCCGACGCGGTGCTGCGCGACTACAACCTCAACGACCTGGCCATCTGACCGTCGATCCACCCCCACGGCTCCGGGGCCGCCGATCAGGCCCACTCCCCCAGGAGGGGCATGTCGTGGCGGCGGCGACCGATCAGGGCGGCCCGGCCCACCGCCGCGGCACCGAAACGGGTCCGGACCTGATCAACGGCCCCGTCGAGGCGGCCGGTGTCGTGGCCTCCGAACGGGATCGTGAGCTGGGTGGCCGCCGCCGGTACGAGCCCGCTCACCGCCACGCCCACCTTCGACAAGCCGCGGGCCCGCACCTCGGGCCAGGCGGAACGCATCAGGGTGCGGGCCGCGTCGAGCACGACCGCGGTGGTGTTCGTGGCCACCGGCATGGTGTGCGATCGGGTGACGCCGGTGAGATCCCCGTAGCGAAGTCGGAGCACGACGGTGCGCCCGAGAAGATCAGCCGTGCGGAGCCGTGCGGTCACCCGGTCCACCACCTCGAGAAGCACCAGCTCGGCGTCACCCCACGCGGCCCGACGGGCCGGGAACGCCCGTTGCGACCCCATCGACCGGCGACGCCGCCCGGTGTCGACGGGCCGGGGGTCGAGATTGTGGGCCAGGGCGCGGAGGTGGCGGGCGGCGGCCACCCCGACCATGGCGACCAGGGCCGATTCGGCCAGGTCGGCCACGTCGGCGACGGTGGTCAGTCCCCGGGCGGCCAGCCGCTCGGCGGTGACCGGGCCGACCCCCCACAGGCGCCGGATCGGCAACGGGCGGAGGAAGGCGAGCTCCTCCCCGGGCGCCACCACCAGCAGCCCGTCGGGTTTCGACACGGCGCTGGCCACCTTGGCCAGGAATTTGGTGGAGGCGACCCCCACGCTGATGGGTAGGCCGACCTCGTCGGCCACCCGCCGCCGGAGCGCGGCCGCGATGGCGCGGCTGTCGCCGGCGAGGCGCCACAGCCCGGTGACGTCGAGGAAGGCCTCGTCGATCGACAGGCCCTCCACCTCGGGGGTGATGTCGTCGAAGACGGCGAACACCGCCCGGCTGGCCCGGGCGTAGGCGTCCATCCGGGGCGGCACCACCACGGCGTCGGGACACCGCCGGAGGGCGGGCCCGATCCCCATCGGGGTGGTCACCCCCCGTCGCTTCGCCTCGTAACTGGCCGCGGTGACCACACCCATCCCCACCAGGACCGGACGGCCCCGAAGGGCCGGGACGTCACGCTGCTCCACCGACGCGTAGAACGAGTCGAGATCGGCATGCAGGATCGTTCGACTCGCCGGCCGGGTCACATCGCCAGTATGGCCACCGCCAACCCGCATGTCGAACACATGTTCGCATCGAGCGGTGGGTCCAATACCACCCGCCGGGGCGATCCCACTAGCCTCGGCCTCGTGTGCTCCGGAGACCGCCCCACGGAGCCGGCACCAGGTCGGGCCCCTCACGTCGTCGTCGTGACCCCGACGTGAGGGCACCGGCACCCACGCCCCCGCCGGAGCCGACCTCGTGGGCGGCGCAGACGTTCCGCTCGCTCAGGATCCGCAACTTCCGACTGTTCTACGTCGGCCAGTTCATCAGCCAGGGCGGCACCTGGATGCAGACGGTGTCGTTGTCGTGGGTGGTGCTCCAGCTCACCGACTCCGGGGTCGCCCTGGGCCTGGTCACCGCGGCCCAGTTCCTGCCCGTCCTGCTGTTCGGGGCCTGGGGTGGGGTGCTGGCCGACCGGGTCGACCGGCACCGGTTCATGCTGATGACCCAGGCCGGTCTGACCCTGGTGGCGGTGGCGTTCAGTGTGCTGGTCCTGTTCGACCGGCTGACGATCCCGGCCGTCTACGGTCTCTCGACGGTTTACGGCCTGCTGACCGCGGTCGACAATCCGACCCGCCGCACCCTGGTGGCCGACCTGGTGCCCACCGACGACATCGCCAATGCCGTGTCCCTCCACTCGGCCATGATGACCGGCTCACGGGTGTTCGGGCCGGCCCTGGCCGGGCTGCTGATCACCACGGTCGGGGTGAAATGGTGTTTCGTGGTCAACGCGGCCAGCTACCTGGCCGTGATCTTCGCCCTGCTGGCCATGGACCGGGAGCAGATCCGGCCCGCCCCGATGGTGGCGAAGGCGAAGGGGCAGCTCAGGGCCGGGCTGCGCTATGTCTGGTCGACACCGGAGCTGAGGGATGCCCTCGTCCTGCTGGCCGTGGTAGGGACCCTGGCGTTCGAGTATCAGGTCACCCTGCTCCTCCTGGCCGAACGGACCTTCGCCGCCGGTGCGGGCGGCTACACCCTGCTGTATTCGTGCATGAGCATCGGCTCGGTGATCGGGGCCCTGGGCATCGCCCGTCGCCGCAATGTCGACCTCAGGTTCCTGCTCGCCGGTTCCTGGGCCCTGGTGGTGGCCACGGTAGCCATCTCCCTCGCCCCGACCCTGGCCCTCGCCGCCGTGGCGGCGGTACTGGTGGGCGGGTCGAACATCATGCTGCTGTCAGGGGCCAACGCCCTGATGCAGCTCCACGCCGCCCCCGAGATGCGGGGCCGGGCCCTGGCCCTGACCGCCGTGGTGTTCGCCGGATCGACCCCGATCGGCGGCCCGATCGCCGGGTGGGTGTCGGAGCAGTTCGGGGCCCGGGCCGGCCTCCTGATGGGCGCGGTCGCCACCGCCCTCGTGGCCGCCGCCCTCGGCTGGACCCGCCGCCGCTCCACTGCTCACTCGGACGCACGCGCTCAGCCGTAGCCGGATGGCGGGACTGGTGGCGTTGGGTGTCACACCAGGGGGGTGGGGTCGAACGTATGTTCTGTTCACTGCTGGGGCCGGGTGCCGGTCCGCCGCCTGATCCGTCTGATGCGCCACCGTCTGATGCGTCTGATTC
>JBKDZN010000092.1:0-8364 GCA_047971245.1 Acidimicrobiales bacterium | reverse complement strand
GTCACCCCGGCCCTTGGCCCGCAGCCGGGGCATCCCGCCGCCCCTGATCCGGTAGCGGGTGCCGGTCTGGGAGCCCTTGCGGATCTCGACCGGCACCACCTGGTCGATCCCGTCGAACTCGACGAGGGCCCCGAGCGCGGCCTGGGTGACCGGGACGTGCAGTTCGGCGAGCAGCACATCCCCCTCGCGGGTGAACACCGGATGCTCGGCCAGCCGCACCTGGACGTACAGGTCGCCGGCGCCTCCGCCCCGGGGGCCGACCGCGCCCCGGCCGTTGAGCCGCAGGGTCGCCCCGTCGCCGACCCCGGCGGGCACGTCGACGGTGTAGGTCTTCTCCTCGACCCGGCGGCCCTCGCCAGAGCAGTCGTGGCACGGGTCGCTGATCTCCACCCCTTCGCCGCCACACCGGGGGCAGGCGCTGGTGGTCACCATCTGACCGAGGATCGATTGGCGGAGCTGGCGTACCTGCCCGGAACCGCCACACTGGCTGCAGGTGCCGGACGGGGTTCCGGGCTTGGCCCCAGTGGCCCCGCAGGTGTCGCAGGGAACCGCGGTGCGGACGGTGACCTCCTTGGCCGCCCCGGTCACCACCTCCTCCAGGGTGAGCTCGGTGGTCACCTCGAGGTCGACCCCGCGGCGGGGCCCGGTTTCGGTCCGGTTCCCGAAGCCGCCGTTGAAGAAGACGTCGAACAGGTCGTTCAGGCCGGTGGCCGCAAATGGGTCCCCGCCCATGCCTCCCGGTCCCGAAGCGGATCCGAATCGGTCGTAGCGGGCCCGTTTCTGGGGGTCGCTCAGCACCTCGTAGGCCTCGGCCACCTGTTTGAAGCGGGCCTCGGCCTCGGCGTTGCCCGGGTTCGCGTCCGGGTGAAGCTCCCGGGCCAGACGTCGATACGAGCGCTTGATCTCGTCCTGTGACGCCGAGCGCTCGACACCCAACAGTTCGTAGTAATCCATGGTTGGTCAGCCCTCGCTCAACCGGGTGGTGAGTTGCTGGCTGACGGCCGCCACCGCCGACAGCGCGTGTTGATAGTTCATCCTGGTGGGGCCGAGCACGGCCACCGAGCCGGCCAGCTCACCGTCGATCTCGTAAGGGGAGACGACGATGCTGCACTCGGCCAGGGGTGCCACCCCGGTCTCGCTCCCGATCGCCACCGTCAGGCCCCGGTCGACCACGTCGGCGAGAAGGCTGACCACCAGCAGCTGCTGCTCGAGAATGGTCAGCACCCGACCGACCGATTCGACCGCGCCGAAAGAGTCGACGACGCGTGACGCTCCGTCGACGTAGACCCGACCGGCCTCACGTTCGGCGGCCAACGACACCCGGTGGGCGAGGTTGGCCAGGGCGACGGCCCGCCCGTTGGGGGACGGGATGAGCGGCCGGGGATCGGCCAACGGTCGGCCCTCCATGGCCTCCCGCAGCAGCAGGACGGCGTCGAGCACGTCATCGTCGCCGAGATCGGGGCCGGGGTCGAGCGTGTGCTTCACCACCTGCCCGTTCCCCATCACCACGACCAGCAGCATGACCTGATCGCTGAGGGGGACGAGCTGCACCGAGCGCACGTCAGCGGACTCGTCGGTGTCGTCGACCACGACGGCGGCGTAGTTGGTGAGGCTGGTGAGCAGACCGGCGGTCTCCCGCATCATGCCCTCGATCTCGCCCCGTAGCTGCTCGAAGAACACCGACACCTGGCGACGCTGGGGACGGGACAACTGGGCCTGACCGAGATGGTCGACGAAGTACCGGTAGCCCTTCTCGGTCGGGCCCCGACCGGCCGAGGTGTGGGGCTGGGTGAGGTAGCCCTCGCTCTCGAGCTGGGCCATAACGTTGCGGACCGTCGCCGGTGAGACCTGCACCACGTCGGACTCGACCACGGTGCTCGAACCCACGGGAAGGGCCGTTTCGATGTATTCCTCGATGACCGCCTGCAGGATGGCGGCCTTGCGTTCGTCGAGCATGGCCAGGTGTCGTCTCCTGAGGAGCAGTCTAGCGACTCCGGTGTCGGGGGCTGATGCCGCGCCGTGGGCCGGCCGCTACCGGCCGCGTTCGCGGAGGCGCCGGTATCGGGCGAGGGCGACGGCGCGTTCCTCCCCGTGGTCGACCAGGGGGAGCGGATAGCCGGGCGGGGGACCGCCCGGCCGGCGCCATGGCTGGTGAACGGCCCGGCCCGGAATCCCGGCCAGTTCGGGAACCCAGCGTCGGACGTAGGCGCCGTCGGGGTCGAAGCGTTCACCCTGCCGGGTGGGATTGAAGACCCGGAAGTACGGGGCGGCGTCGGTGCCGGTTCCGGCCACCCACTGCCAGCCGTGGCTGTTGGAGGCGAGATCCCCGTCGACGAGTTGGTGCATGAACCAGCGGGCCCCACGGGTCCAGTCAAGGTGGAGGTCCTTGACCAGGAAGCTGGCCGTGATCATCCGCACCCGGTTGTGCATCCAGCCGGTGGCGGCCAACTGGCGCATCCCGGCGTCGACGACGGGATAGCCCGTCCGGCCGTCCCGCCAGGCCTCGAAGCGTTCGTCGGCGTCGGGCCCGGTGTCCACATCCATGGCCGCCATGGCCTGGTTGAGGCCGCGGCAGGCCGAGTCGGGCCGGTTGGCCAGGACGTCGGCGTAGAACTCCCGCCAGGCCAGCTCCAGGCGGAACCGGGCTGGTCCGTCCGGTCCGGTGGCGGCCGTCCCGGCGGGTCCACCCCGCTCCTCGCTCGCCGATCCGGTCAGGCGGTCCAGGACCTGGCGGGGATGGATCGTTCCGAACTTGAGGTCGCTGGAGAGGTGTGAGGTGCCCGGCCGGTCGGGCCGGTCCCGGTCGTCGGCGTAGTCGGCGAGGGCGGCGGCGACGAAGGTGTCGAGGCGCCGGTGGGCGGCCTCCTCGCCCGCCCCGGGCATGTCCACGGCCGACGGGGCCGCCGGGGCCGGCCAGGCGTCGGCCAGGCCGACGGGGCCGCTCAAGGCGGGCGGGGCCGGCACCCAGCGGACGTCGGGTCGGTCGAGGGGCCGGTCCCAGCCGTGGCCGGCCCAGGCCCGGGCGAACGGGGTGAACATCTTGAACGGCCGGCCGGCCCGGGTGGTCACCGACCCGGGAGCCACCGCGTACGGGGAGTCGATCCGTTCCAACCAGCCGTCGAGAGCGGCCAGGGCGGCGGCCACCGCCTGATCTCGACGCCGCCCGTAGGGGCCGTGGTCCCCGGTGACCAGGACCGATACCGCGCCCGCCGCGGCCGCCACCTCGGGAACCACGGCGACCGGATCACCGCGGCGCACCACCAGGCGACTGCCCATGGATTCGTCCAGGGCGGTCAGGCAGGCCCGGAGGAAGGCCAGACGATTCGGTCCGGACGGGCCGGTGAGGGCCGGATCGACGACGAACAGGCCCAGGACCGGTCCACGGTCGGCCGCCTCGCACAGGGCGGGGTGGTCGGCCAGGCGGAGGTCGCGCCGGAACCACAGCACAGTGCAGTCGGAGCAGTCGCCCGTGTCCGGACCAGAGCCGGGGTGCGGGTCGACCGCGGGAAGGCGATCGGGCACCGGTCAGTCGTCCAAGCGGAGCGCCCGAATGAAGGTGTCGGGCGGGATCTCGACCCGTCCGATGTTCTTCATCCGCTTCTTGCCTTCCTTCTGCTTCTTCAGCAGCTTGTTCTTCCGGGTGATGTCGCCGCCGTACAGCTTGGCGGTGACGTCCTTGCGGTAGGCCCGAACCGTTTCCCGGGCGATGATCCGACCCCCGATGGCGGCCTGGATCGGCACCTCGAACTGTTGACGGGGGATGATCTCCCGCAGTTTCTCAGCCGTGCGGCGGCCGTACTCGTAGGCGTTGTCACGGTGGACGATGGTGGAGAAGGCATCGACCTGTTCCCCGTTGAGGAGGATGTCGACCTTGACCAGATCGCCGGGCTGGTAGCCGATGGGTTCGTAGTCGAGGCTGGCGTAGCCCTGACTGCGGCTCTTGAGCTGATCGAAGAAGTCGACCACCACGTCGGCCAGGGGCAGGGTGTACACCAGCTCCAGCCGCTCGGGCGAGAGGTACTCCATCTTGTCGAGCGTGCCCCGGCGGGACTGGCACAATTCCATGAGGGTGCCGGTGTAGGACGAGGGGGCGATCATCGAGGCCCGCACGTGGGGTTCGTCGATCCGGCTCCAGTCCCCGGCGGGCGGCAGCAGGGACGGGTTGTCGATGATGACCTCCTCCCCACCGTTCATGGTGATCCGGTACGACACCGACGGGGCGGTAGCGATCAGGTTGACGTCGAACTCGCGTTCCAGGCGTTCCCGCACGATCTCCATGTGCAGCAGGCCGAGGAAGCCGCAACGGAACCCGAACCCCAGGGCGGTCGAGCTCTCGGGTTCGAAGCTGAAACTGCCGTCGTCGAGCCGGAGCTTGTCGAGGGCGTCACGGAAGTCCTCGTAGTCGTCGCCGTCCACCGGGTACAGGCCGCAGAAGACCATGGGCTGGGGTTCCCGGTAGCCCTCGAGGGGTTCGGGAGCCCGGTGGGCGGCAGTGGTGACCGTCTCACCGGAACGGGCCTCGCGGACGTCCTTGATCCCGGCCACCAGGTACCCGACCTCACCCGGGCCAAGGGACGGGACCGGGGTGGGTGTCGGGGTGCGCACCCCGACCTCGTCCGCGTCGTGGGTGGCGCCCGCCTGCATGAACAACAGCTTGTCGCCCTTGTTGATGCGCCCGTTGACCACCCGGATGCTGGAGATCACCCCCCGGTAGGTGTCGAAATGGCTGTCGAAAATGAGGGCCTGGAGGGGGCCGTCCGGGTCGCCCACGGGGGGCGGCACCCGCTCGATGATGGCCTCCAGCAGGTCCTCTACCCCGAGACCGGTCTTGGCCGAGATCCGCAGCACGTCCTCGGCCGGGGTCCCGATCACCTGCTCCATCTCGGCCGCGTACTTGTCGGGATCGGCGGCGGGGAGGTCGAGCTTGTTGAGCACGGGGACGATCTCGAGGTCGTGCTCGAGCGCCAGGTAGGTGTTGGCCAGGGTCTGGGCCTCGATCCCCTGGGCCGCGTCGACCACCAGGATCACCCCCTCGCAGGCGGCCAGCGAGCGGCTCACCTCGTAGCCGAAGTCGACGTGGCCGGGCGTGTCGATCAGGTTGATGACGTAGCCGTTCCACTCCAACTTGACGCTTTGGAGCTTGATGGTGATGCCTCGCTCCCGTTCGATGTCCATCGAATCGAGGTACTGGGCGCGCATCTCCCGGGCTTCGACGGCACCGCACAGCTCGAGCATGCGGTCGGCCAGTGTCGACTTGCCGTGGTCGATGTGGGCGATGATGGCGATGTTGCGGATGTGGTCGACGGCTGCGGCCATGGTGATCTCCACGGTAGTGGCCTCCGGGTCGGGCGCGGCGAGCCGTTGGGGACCGGCCGGTTGCCGGTATGCTCGAACGTCGCTCGGACAGCCCAGAGGAACGAAGCAGTGGCCAACATCAAGAGCCAGATCAAGCGCAACCGGCAGAACGAGAAGGCCCGCCTCCGTAACCGGGCCATCCGCTCGGAGCTGCGGACCCGCGAGAAGGCCGCCCTGGAGGCGGTCGGAACCGACCAGGCCGACGAGGCCCTGCGCGCCACCATCAAGCGGATCGACAAGGCCGCGGCCAAGGGTGTGATCCACCGCAACGCCGCCGCCCGGCGCAAGAGCCGCCTCGTCGCCCGGCTCCGGGCCGCCGAAACCGCCGCCGGCTGATACCCCCACCGACCGGCGCGTCGTCACCGAACGGCGGGCCGTCGAGCCACACCGGACCGGGTCACCCGCCCTGCGGGTCCCGGTCCTGTCGCGTCCGGCCCCGGCCCGACGCCGAGGCGGTCAGCGGCTCAGGCGGGCAAGGCGGGCCACCAGCACCTGGAGGACCGCGTCGGACGGCACCGCGCTGGCCCCCCGCAGATCGAGGTCGGCCTGGGCCAGGAGCTCGGTCATCTGGCGGAGACGCCCCGACCCGAGCCGGCGGCTGAGGGCCAGGGCCTTCTTGGCCGGGAAGGTTGAGCCCGTCATCCCGAGATGGGCCGCCGCCGCCCGATCGTCACGCACCGGGGCCCCGTCGAGCCCGAGCGCCCGCTGGTAGTGGGCGGTCAGGGTGGCCATGACCTGCAGACCGTGGCGCTCTCCCCCACTGGTCATCCGGTCAAGCTTGGCCAAGGACACGACGATGTCCCCCGAATCGATGGCGTCGGTCAGCTCCCACGGCGGCACATCGGAGGCGGCGCCGAGGTACGGATCGACGTCGGCGGCCGACAGGGGGGTGCCCTCCCCGAAGGCGCTGTGCAGGGCGGCCAGCACAGCGTCGGCCCGACCGATGTCGTCGCCGAGCCGGTCGGCGATGGCCTGCTGGGCACTGCGGTCGAGGGTGACGGCCGCCCCGGCCAGCTTCTCCCCGAGCAGGCCGCGCCGGCCCTTGCCGGAGGGGGCCGCGTCGATCAGTTCGGCCCCGGCCTCGGTGAGGGCCTGGCGGAGCGGTTTGGGTATCGCGGCGAGCCGGCTGGAGGTGGAGCCCTTCTCCCACACCAGCACCAGGTCGGTGGTGGGCAGGAGGTCGCCGAGCAGGTCGACCAGGGGAGCCACCTGGGCCGCCCGGGAGAACAGGCCGAGGTTGCGGCCCACCACGACCCGCCGTTCGGTGAGGAACGGCGGGGTGTAGGCCGCCGTCACCAGGGCGGTCGGGGCCGGCTGACCGTCGTCGTCGACATAGTCACCCTCGGACAGCTCGTCGATCATGAGGGTCCGGTCGCCCGGGCCGACCAGTTCGGTGACCACCTTTCGCACGGCCTGGGCCACCAGGGTGGCGTCGTCGCCCTTGATCATCACTACCGCCACACCAACACCTCCGGGCCCTGGTTCGTCACCGGTTCGACGGTACTGGGGGTGAGCGACCGTCGCGGCCGCTCACCCATCCGGCCCGGTCACCGCGAGACGTTGATCGCCGTCCGGGGCGACGGTGAGGGGGCCGGCTCCGGTCGACACCGTGACCGGAGCCAACACCCGCCGCCCGTCGACGATCCGGTGGCCGGACGGGGCGAGCAGCACGCCGACCCGGACCGTGTCGGCCACCGCCGCCGCGGTGGCCGCGGCCGCTCCCCCACCCCGCTCACTGACCACCACGGCCAGGGCCCCGATCCGGCGGCTGAGCAGCCAGTCGGCCACATCATCGGCCCGGCCGCCGGGTCCGACCACGAGGATGCCGGCCGCCCCGGGCCAGGCCGGCGGGAACCACACCACCCCCGACGTGACCGCCACGGGCTCCCGGGGTGGTTGGGGGACCGCCACGATGGCCCACACCCCGACCGCACCCAGGGCCGCCCGCCGGGCCCACGGCACCCATCGGGCCGGGCCGGGGGCCGGGCGGCGGGTGACCGCCAACACCACGGCGGCCGCGGTGAGGACCACGGCGTTCCCGGCGTCCACCGTGGGCAGGGGCCACCGTGACCCGACCGTGGCGACGGTGTCGAGCCACCACACGGCCACCCGGGCCGGGGCTTGGAGCACCACCGCCACCACCCCCGGCGCCAGTCCGGCCGCCACCCCGACGGTCAACCCCCAGGTCATGACCAACCCGGCGGCCGGGCCGGCCAGGAGGTTGGCCGGAACCGACGCCGTCGACACCGGGCCGAACACGGCCACCAGCACCGGCAGCACGGCCAGCTGGGCCGCGACGGTGACCGCCAGCGGGTCGGCCACGATCGCCGGCCACGACGCCAACCGGCTGCGGATGAGCGGACCGCCGACCAGGATCCCGGCCGATGCCGCCACCGACAGTTGGAAGCCGATGACGTCGACCAGGAACGGGTCGGCCAGGATCAGTCCGGTGACGGCCAGGCCGAGGATACGGATCCCGGCCGGGCGGGGTCCGGTGGCCGAGGTCAGCGCGGCCAGGCCGGCGGTGGTGGTGGCCCGCAGTACCGAGGGCTCCAGCCGGGTGGCCAGGGCGAAACCGGTGAGCACCAGCCCGGTGGCGGCCAGGCGTGAACGTGGCCCGAGCCGGGCGAGAACCGGCCTCGCCACCGAGAGTACGAAGGCGACGTTCTGGCCCGACACCGCCAGCAGGTGGCTGAGCCCGGCGGCCCGGAACCGGGCCCGTTGGCCGACGGGCTGGTCCCGGTCGTCGCCGACGACCAGGCCCAGGTAGAGGGGCCGGGCCCGTCGGGGCAGGAGGTCCGCTCCGGCCACAACCCGGCCCCGGACGGCCTCCACCATCGCGGTGGCCGGCCCGGGCCCGGCCACCGGCACGACCGACTCGGCGGTCAGACGTCCGGCGAGATGCCGGGGTCGGGCCCAACCCCGCGATGTGAACGGCCGGAGCCGGCCGGTCACCCGGATCCGGTGGCCGGGGCCGAGGCGGCTCAACTCACCCTGGGTGGCACCGTG
>JBKDZN010000091.1:0-6096 GCA_047971245.1 Acidimicrobiales bacterium | reverse complement strand
GCTGCCGAACCCCCGCCACATCCTGCGACCTCGACCACACCCACCCCCACAGCCAGGGCGGACCCACCCTCACCCAAAACCTCGCCCCCCTCTGCCGCCACGACCACCAGGGCAAACACACCCCCGGCTGGACCCTCACCCCCCAACCCCACGGATACACCTGGACCACCCCCCACCACCACACCTACACCACCCCCACCGGCACCCACGAAAAGGAGCACAGCACCCATAGCGGCCGTGGCCACGACAGCCGAGACCCGGACAGCAACGACGACGGCGACGTCGACGACAAAACACCGGCGGCGAAACCCGAGGCCGGAGTGGCCCAGGCGACCGGGGCAGCCTGATAGAGAACGGCGGCGGAGACCGGGGCGACGGCGGGGATCGAGGCGCTGGCCGGGACGGCGACACCGAGATGGGCGGTGGCGGGTCGCGCGGCTGGTGACAGCGGTCGTCTTGGCGGGCGGCCGTGGCCACGAACCAGACCCCGCCGCCACCTGACCCGCCTCGGCGGCTCCCCGGACAGACCCCAGCCGACCGCCTCGATGCTCCGCGGGCGCGACCGCGGCCCGAGGGTCGGGCCAATGCCGCGCGCCCGAGCTCGGTCCCGCCGGCGAGACCTGAGGACGACGGCTGCGTCGCTCGCCTCCGCTCGCCTCCTGCGGACGGGATCGCCCGCGCCCCGGGCGGTACCCCTCGGAGCTCGTCCCCTAGGCTCGGTTCATGTCGCGGGAACTACGGATCGTGGTGATTGGCGGTGGGATCGCCGGGGTCAGCGCCGCCTACTGGCTGGCCAACCATCCGTCCCGGCCGGAGGTGACCGTGCTCGAAGCCGAGGGTCGCCTGGCCGCTCACACCACCGGCCGCTCGGCGGCCCAGTTCATCGCCAACTACGGCGCCGAACCCACCCGCCCCCTGTCGGCGGCCAGCCGAGCCTTTCTGACCGCCCCACCCGAGGGCTTGACCGATCACCCCCTGCTCGCCCGCCGCGGCCACCTCTCGGTGGCCGGCCCGGGCCAAGAGGCCGCACTCGTGACGGCACTGGCCGAGGGCCGGACCCACGACACCCCACCCGCCGACCGCCAGGCTCACGACACCCCGCCGGCCGATCATCAGGGTGGTGTGGTGGCGCTGACACCCGACGAGGCGGTGCAACGCTTCCCGCCGCTACGGACCGAGCGCGTGATCGGAGCCGTCTACGAACCTGGTTCGGCCGACATCGACGTGGCCGGGCTCCATCAGGTGTTCGTGCGGGGCGCCACCAGGGCCGGTGCCCGGATCGCGCTCCACCAGCGCGTCACTGCACTCGAGGCCGACGCCGGGGCTGGGGCATGGCGGATCACTGCCGTCGACCCGGCCGGCGACCACACCGTCCGTCGCACCGATGTGGTCGTGAACGCCGCCGGCGCCTGGGGGGACATGGTGGCCGCATCGGCCGGGGTGAGACCGCTCGGTCTCACCCCGCGGCGACGCACCGCGTTCATGGTGACGAACCCGGTACCCGACGGCCGGGACTGGCCCCTGGTGGCTGACATCGATCACCGCTGGTACCTGAAACCGGACGGAACCCAGTTGCTGTGTTCCCCGGCCGACGAGACCCCTTCCGAGCCGTGCGACGCCCGCCCTGAGGAGGTCGACGTCGCCCGGGCCATCGAGGCGATCAACGAGGCCACCACGCTCGGGCTCCGCACCGTGCGATCGGCGTGGGCCGGCCTGCGTACCTTCACCTCCGACGAGGCCATGGCCATCGGCCCCGACCCCGATCACCCGGGGTTCGTCTGGTGCGTCGGCCAGGGCGGGGTCGGTATCCAGACCGCTCCGGCGGCCGGGGCCCTGACGGCCCGATCGGTGCTCGGCCCCGGCGACCGGCCCGGCGGCGGCCACCCGTCCGATCCCGACCTGAGCGGCGTCGACGTTGCCCGCCTCTCCCCGGCCCGGTTCCGGGACTGACCCGATCGGCCCGACCCCGTTCCGGGCCTGACCCGGCCCGAGGATCCACGGGGACACCGTCGGGTGCCGGGCCGGGCGCCCCGCCCTCACCACCCGGGCTCACGCCGCCGGGCGGGGCCGTTCCATCACCACCCGGGCTCACGCCATCACCAGGCGGGACCGTTCCAGCACCGGCCGGGGATCACTCCAGGACCAGGAGCACCGCCCCGACCAGCAGCGAGGCGAGCACCATGCGATCGAAACTGCGCTGACTCAGCCGGTGTACGGCCCACCGGCCGATCACCACCGACGGCGGGATCAGCAGCGCCGCCGGCGCCGTCCGGATCAGGAGGGCGGGATCGAACAGTCCGGCCGCGAGATAGCCCGGCACCTTCAACCAGTTGATGACGGCGAAGAACAGCGCCGAGGTGGCCACGTACACGGTCGACGGGGTGCGGATGGCGAGCAGATAGATGGCGATGGGCGGACCCCCGACGTGGGCCACGGTCGACGCCACCCCGGACGCGACGCCGGCCATCGTCCCGGGGACCGCACCCGGCCGGAGCCGGAGCTGGGCCAGCCAGGCCTCCACCAGGCGCAGGACGACGAAACTCAGGGTGACCACGGCGATGATGAGTTGGAGGCTCCGCTCGCTCATCCCGGCCAGACCGACACTGGCCATGCCCACGCCCACGAGGCCTCCCGGCAGGAGTTGGACCAGCAGATCACGGTCCCAACGCCCCCAGTGGGCGGCCACGGCGAACACGTCGCCCACGATCAGCAGGGGCAGCAGCACCCCGATGGCCACCTTGGCCGGCAGGGCCAGGGACACCAGGATGGTCAGCACCGGGCCGCCCACCGACAGGCCCCCCTTGGACACCCCGATCAGCACCGCGGCCAGGCCGACCACCACCGCAACCTGGGGCGTCATCGGCGGGCCCGCGGCCGACGCGGCAGCATGGTCGTCAACGGACCCGTGACGATCAGGTTGGTTCGGGCCCCGGTGGCGGCGTCGCCCCGCGGGTCACGTCCGATACTCCACCCCGGGCAGGACGCACAACATCTCGTACAGGAGGTTGGCGGCCAGCAGGCTGGTGCTGCCCGTCTGGTCGTACACCGGAGCCACCTCCACCAGGTCGCAGCCCACCAGATCGAGGCCGCGGCATCCCCGGATGATCTCGAGCACCTGGGGGACCGTCAGGCCCCCGATCTCGGGCGTCCCCGTACCGGGAGCGAAGGCGGGATCGATCCCGTCGATGTCGAAGCTGAGGTACACCGGACCGGATCCGACCCGGTTGGCCACCTCCCCCATCAACGGCACGAGGGAACGGTGCCAGCACTCCTCCACCTGGACCACCCGGAACCCCTGCTCGCGGGACCAGTCGAAGTCGTCGGCGGCATAGCCGGTGCCCCGCACCCCGATCTGGGTGACCCGGCCCGGGTCGAGCAGGCCCTCCTCGGTGGCCCGCCGGAACGGGGTTCCGTGGGCGATCCGTTCACCGAACATGGTGTCGTTGATGTCGGTGTGGGCGTCGACGTGGATCAGGCCGACGGGGCCGTGCACCGCGGCCACGGCCCGCAGGATGGGCAGCACGATGGTGTGGTCACCCCCCATGGTCACCGGCACGACGCCGGCGGCCAGAAGCTGGTGGTAGTGCTCGGTGATCCGGCTGACACTGTCGGCCAGGTTGTAGGGGTTGGTGGCCACATCGCCGGTGTCGTCGATCCGGAGCGAATCGAACGGCGCCGCCCGGGTGGCCATGTTGTAGGGCCGCAGCAGGACCGACTCGGCCCGGATGGCCCGGGGACCGAACCGGGCGCCGGGCCGGTTCGAGGTCCCGATGTCGAGAGGAACGCCCACCACGGCCACATCGAGGTCGGCCGGCGGGGTCGTCCCCGGCAACCGCATGAAGGTGGCCGGGCCGCCGAATCGGGGCATCTCGTCGCCGCCGAGCGGCTGGGGATGGTCCGGGTGGGCCGGTCGGGGGCCGGGGCTCATCCTCCGATGGTATTGCACTGCGGGAGTGCAGTTCGTGCCCTCCGGTTCCATGGGCCACAATGGTGCCGCCGACGACGGTGGCCGGTGTGGTCACGACCGGACGAACCCGGGGAGGACCCATGGACATCGACATCATGACCGGAGCCGGCCGCTGGGTCGATGTGGCCGAGCGGGCCAAGGCGATCGAGGACGCGGGCTTCTCCGGGATGCTGTTCACCGAGACCAGCGCCACCCCGTGGATGTCGATCGCCGCCGCCGCCATGGCCGCCCCGTCACTGACCTTCACCACCGGGATCGCCGTCGCCTTCCCCCGCTCCCCCATGATCGCCGCCGCCATTGCCTGGGAGCTGGCCGAGAACACCCAGGGCCGGTTCCGGCTCGGGTTGGGCAGCCAGGTCCGGGCCCACATCGAACGCCGGTACGGAGCCGAGTTCGATCCCCCCGGACCCCGGATGAAGGACTATGTGGCCGCGGTGAAGGCCTGCCTGCGAGCCTTCGCCGGCACCGAACGCCTCAAGCACGACGGCCCCTACTACCAACTCAGCCTGCTCCCCGAGGCCTGGGCGCCCCGCCGCCACGACTACGCGGACGTGAAGGTCGACATCTCCGCGGTGGGGCCGTACATGACCCGGGCGGCCGGCGAGGTCGCCGACGGCATCCACGTCCACCCGTTCCATTCGGTGGCGTACCTCGACGACGTCCTCGCCCCAGCGGTGGCCGAGGGCGCGGCCCGGGCCGGGCGTGACCCGTCCGAGATCGACCTGATCGTCCCGGTGTTCACCATCGTCGGGGACACCGAGGAGGAGCGGGCTTCGATGCGTGACGTGGCCCGGGCCCAGATCGCCTTCTACGGGTCGACCAGGAACTACGCCTTCCAGTTCGACATGCTCGGGTTCGAGGGCACCTCGGCCAAGCTGAACGAGCGGCTCAAGGCCGGCGACCTGCCCGGCATGGCCGACCTGATCACCGACGACATGTTGGAGCACTACGCCATCACCGCGACCTGGTCCGAGCTCGGACCGAAGCTGGTCGACCGGTACCAGGGGCGGGCCGCCCGGGTCGTGATGTATCAGGCAGAGGCGTCGATCAAGGCCGATCCCGACAATCTCGGCAAGTGGTCGCAGGTCGCCGACGCCGTCCGCTCGGCCGGTTGACGGCCGGGCCGCCGGACCCGACCACGTCCCCCGCAAACCCCCCGAACTGGGGACAAAACGCCTAAAGTCGCCTCTACCCCCCGCCGATGCCGACACCGTGCCCACACGCATGCTGCGCGACGGACTCGCACGGGGTTCCGGCCTGCGGACCGGTGTCGCCGACACCGGTGCCGAGCCCGACGACGTCAACTGGCGTGAACTGATCGAAGAGGTGATCACCGGTCAGCGGCACCACCGCATCGTGGCCCAACCGATCGTCGACCTCCAGCAACGCCAGGTGGCCGGCTACGAGGCCCTGTCGCGCTTCGACCCGCCCTACCCAGGCTGCGGGACCGAGCAGTGGTTCGACGCCGCCCACCAGGTCGGTCTGTCCGGTCCGTTCGAGGCCCTGACCCTCGGGGCCGCGCTCGAGCTGCGCGAACAGCTCCCCCAGAACTGCTTCCTGAGTATCAACCTCGACCCCGAATCGATGCTGACGCCCGAGGTCCGGGCCACCCTGGCCCACGCCGGTTCCCTGCTGGGCGTGTACATCGAGATGACCGAGCACCGGCGCCCCGACCATTTCCGCCTGGCCGGGACCCTGGCCTGGCTCCGGTCCCGCGGGGCCCAGATCGCGGTCGACGACGCCGGTGCCGGCCATTCCGGCCTCCGCCAGATCCTGGAGATCCGGCCCGAACTCCTGAAGCTCGACCGCTCACTCGTCGACGGGGTGGACGGCAACGATTCGAAGGTGGCCCTGATCGAGACGATGGTCCTCCTCGCCGGCCGCATCGACGCCTTCCTGCTCGCCGAGGGAGTGCAGACCCTGGCCGAGGCCCAGCGCCTCACCGAGCTCGGGGTCGGGTTGGCCCAGGGGTTCGTGTTCGCCCGGCCCGGCCCGCCCTGGCCTCCGATCAGGACGGAGATCGTCGGGGCCCTGTCACCGTCGACGGTCAGCCACGAACCGTCCCTGGATCCGCTGCTCGACCGCGATCCCCCGCTGAGCTTCGACAGCCGGGCCTCGTTCCGGGCTAC
>JBKDZN010000090.1:0-1893 GCA_047971245.1 Acidimicrobiales bacterium | reverse complement strand
CGCCCGTTCGATGTCGAGCAACGCGTCCAGCCCGGTGAGCTCCACCAGCTCGCGATGGAGGCCCATCCCGTCGATCACCGTCCCCGTCACCCCCCGGTCGCGGTAGGACGCATAGGCGGCCCGGGTGGCCGCGATCGACAGCGCCTGGGTGGTGAAGGCGTCGATGATCAGGCGCCATCCGAGCCGGTCCCATTCGGTGACGGGTCGGGCGTCGAGCGAGGTGATGATGGCCAGCGGGGCCCCCAGCCGGTCCGGGGCCAGCTCGCTGAGCCGGTACAGATCGTCCCCGCCGACGAGCGCCATCAGCACATCGGCGCCGGCGTCCCGGTACGCGGCGAGGCGTTCGATCCCGGCATCGAAGCCCTCGTGGCGGAACGCCCCAGTGCGGCCGATGATCTGGAAATCCGCGTCGGCTCTGGCCTCCGACGCGGCGCGGAGCTTGCCGATCATGGTTTCGGTGTCGACCAGGTGTTCGACCCCGATGTGATGGTGGAGCCGCTTCGGGGCGACCTGATCCTCCAGCTCGATCGCCGCGGCCCCCGTCGCTTCGATCTCGGCCGTGGCCCGGGCGGTGTGCACCGCGTCGCCGAACCCGACGCCGCCGTCGACGATCAGGGGCAGATCGGATCGGGCGGTGATCCGCCGGGCGACGTCGGTGATCTCGGTCAGGGTGAGCAGGGCCTCGCCCACCGCGTACTGGAATCCCAGGGCCCCGCCGCTGAGGTATCCCGCCCCCAACCCGGCCTCCTCGATCAGGCGGGCGTTCAGTGGGTCGAGGCAGAGGGGGGCGACCACGGGTCGGGGTCCGGCGAGGGCCTGGCGGAACCGGCGAGGAGCATCCATGGGTTGCGTTTAGGGCACGCGGCCGCCTTGGGGCAATTCGGTGGCGGCGGTCAGCTCAGCAGGGCGGCGGCGGTCACGGCCACGACCAGGCCGACGGTCTGTGACCGGCTGAGCCGTTCGCGTAGGACCAACACCGCGAGCAGGATCGTGGTGACCGGATACAGGGCGACGAGGGCGGCCACCACCGCCAGGTCCCCGTCGCGGGAGGACCAGAGGAACAGGCCGTTGGCGGTCATGTCGAGCAGACCGGCCAGTACCGGCAGCGCCCACTCGCGGCCGTGAGGGGCCCGGGGCCGTTGCCGGGCCGCCGCGACCAGGAGCAGGGTGGTGGAGGTGACGCGGGCGATGAGCAGGGGCACGGCTCCGGCGTCGTCGGGGGTCTGGGCGATGCCGGCGAAGAACAGGCCGAAGCCGACGCCGGCGCCCACGGCGAGCAGGATCGACCGGCGCTGTCCGGCCGCGGCGCGGTGGTCGCCCCCGGCCACCAGCCAGATGGCGGGTGGGGTGAACAGCAGCCCGGCCACGGCGAGCCCACCGGGACGGTCGCCGGTGGCCACCCCGATGATCACCGGGATGGCGGCCGAGATCACGCCACTCAGCGGGCTGACCAGACGGTTCGGCCCGGTCGCCAGACCCTCGTAGAGCAGGAGCAGGCCGACGAGGCCGAAGGCACCTCCGACCGCCCCCCAGGTGACGGCCGCCCGACTCCAGGTTCCGCCGACGGTGCCCACGAGGACGGCGGCCATGGCGGTGCCCACGATGTTGGTGAGCAGGGTGACGGTGAGGACGGGCAACCGGCGGGTGGCGTACCCACCGGCGAAATCGGCCGCACCGAAGACGGCCGCGGAGACCAGGGCGAGAAGAGCGGGCACGGGCGCTCAGGGTAGGTGAACGCCCGTGCCGTCTTCCTCCTGGCCGCTGGGTGAGGCTCAGCCCTGGCAGTTGCCTTCGAGGCACCAGATCTGGGCGACGCGGTGTTTGCCGCCGATGATGGGGATGGAGTCGCCGGCGTCGGGGATGGGGATGCTGGTGATGTGTTGGACGTTGGGG
>JBKDZN010000089.1:0-3785 GCA_047971245.1 Acidimicrobiales bacterium | reverse complement strand
CTCGGGCAACACCCGTTCCGCCTCGCCGAGCGCCAGGCCGCAGGTGGGCAGGGCCGGGCAGGCCATGGTGGACAGGACGGTGAGGGGCAGCTCGCGGGCCTGTCGGACGCCGTGCTCGGCCAGGATGGCGTCGACCGCGGCCTGGTCGCCGGGCCGGACACCGCACAGCAGGACGTCCTGGTGGGGGGTGATCCGGATCTCGTCGGCCAGGGTGGACACGATACGGCGGAGGGCGGCCCGGGGCCGGGCCTGGTCGTCGTCCACCAGGCGACCGGACGGGATGGGCAGGTGGAGGAACCAGCGGGGCTCTCCGTCGAGCCCGTCCCGTTGGCGTTGCCACCCGAACGACCGGGCCCGATTCTTTCCTGGGGCCAACGCCACCGGTGGAGCGAGGGGGCGGCCGATCCGATCCTCGACCTCGCCGCGAAGCCAGGCGATGCCCCGCTCGGCCACCAGGTACTTGAGGCGGGCGTGGCTGCGGTCGGCCCGGTTGCCGTGGTCCCGGAAGGTGGTCACGACGGCTTCGGCGACATCGCCGATGTCCTCGTCGGGCACCCAGGCCAGGGGTTCGGCCAGCCACGGGAAGGTGGTGTCGTCGGTGTGGCTGCGGCCGAGCCCACCACCGGCCAGGACCACTGCGCCGTCCTGCCCGTCGGCCCCGGGTTGGAGGACCAGACCGAGGTCCTGGGAGTGGACGTCGATCGAGTGGTCACCGGGCCAGGCGACCCCGATCTTGAACTTGCGGGGAAGGTAGGTGTCGCCGAGGACCGGTTCCACGGTGGCGTCGTCGCCACCGGCCGGCCCGGCCGATACGGCCCGTTCGCCGTCCAGCCAGAGCTCCCAGTAGGCGTCGGAACGGGGCCGCAGGCGCCCGACGAGGGAACGGGTGACCGACTCGATACGAGGAAGGTCGCGGTCGGGCGTCGGTGCGGTGGTGGCCATGATGTTGCGCACCACGTCGCCGCAGGCCGCGTAGGTGGTGATCAGGCTCCGGTTGAGCGTTCCCACCAGCTCGGTCAGCTCGCCCTTGTGGACGAAGTGGAACTGGACGCCCTGGCGGGTGGTGAGCCGGAGGCCGCCGTTGCCCACACGATCGGCGAGGGAGTCGATGGCCAGCCACTGGTTGCGGCGCAGGACGCCGCCGGGGACCGAGCATCGCACCATGCACGAGTAGGCCAGATCGAGGCCCTGACGTTTGCGTTCGCGCCGCTGATCCCGATCGTCCTGGGCGTACACGCCGTGGAATTTGAGGATCTGGCCGGCTTCGGCGCTGAACCGTTCGGTGCTCGGGTCGGCCAGTTCCGCGGCCAACGGCCCACGGAGATGACGGCTGGTGGCCTTCAGCGCTTCCGCCGGGCTGGGGGTGACGGTCATGGATGCGGCTCCTGATTCCCGACCAAGTCGATCGGGAATGGACCCTATGAGCTAATCCCGACAATATCAATCAGATTTACCGACTTTGTCGGGAAATTGTCCGGTCCCCGGCCCGGCGGGGGCCTGATCACCCGGGGCGGAGCTGAGCCAACCCAGGTTGTTGGGATCGGCCCAGACATCCGTGGTGTCCACCGGCGAGAACCGGCACGGCACGTGGCCGGTGAGGTAGCGGTAGAAGCCGAGCTGCATGCAGCCGGAGTCGGGCCCCCGGTGGGTGAGACCGTAGACATGACCCAGCTCGTGCAGGGCGGTGTCGAGGCAGTCGGCCGGGTAATCGTCCTCGTAGGGGACGGTGTCGGTGGTGCCGTCGATGCAGGTGATGTCGTCCCCGTCGAGGACGGCGTCGTCGTAGCGGTTGGCGCCCACCAGGCCGTTCACCGTGGCCTCGGGGTAGATGATGAGCCGGGCCGGGTCATCATCGGCGATGCCGAGGGCGGCCCGGGTCTCGGCCCGGATGTTGCGCAGCCGGAACCACTGGTGGATGTCCCCGTTCACGGTGGCCACGTACCAGCGGGCGGTGTGCTCGCCCTCGACGACGGCGACGACCGGGTCGGCCAAGGGGAACGTGCCGCCGAACTCCGCCTGCCAGGCCGCCTGGAGGGCTCGGGCCTGTTGCTCGATCAGCACCGGTGCGGTGGGGTCGAAGGAGCGGTCGGCCTCGACGAAGTAGACGAACTGGAGGCCGCGGGAGTCGGGGGCGTAGGACCCGGCCAGGTCGGGGGTGGGCGGGGGATCATTGGTGGCCGCCGGTTGGTCCTCGTCGGCGGGGGGCCGCACCTCGGGGGTCTTGGGCGGCGGGGTGGAGGGGTGGTCGACGTTGAGGGCCGGACGGAGGCCGGCGGCGCGTGACGCCATCATCGGTGGGCCGGCGGCCGGGGTCAGGAACAAGAGGGCCACCGTCGCCACGATGACGAGGAGCGTCGCCACCACCACCGTCCCCGGCGACCGGCGCGGTGGGGAGGATCGAGGCCGGCTCGATCGGTCACCGGTGGAGGCCGTGGCCCGACCCGGAACGTCTCCCCGCTGTTCCGCCACCCGTTCTACGCCCGCCCTTCAGTCGTTGTCGATCTGCTTGCCGTGCGCCGCTTGGTGTTGATGGTCGTGGTGGTTGTCCGTGTTCGGTGTTGAGCGAATGCCATCCCCCGGAAGGGGCATCCCGTCGTTCAAACCTTAGCGGGCCGGCTACGGGCGGAACATTCGCCGCCGAGGCCGGTCGCCCACCCGTCGATCGTCAAAATCTGTGCCGTCCTCACGGCGCCCGGCGATCGGCCGTAGGGGTCCTTGCTCGGCCGACACCCTGTCGAGCCGAGTTCGGTGGGCCGCCCAGGAAGACGGGCCCGGGCGGTCCACCTGGATCGGCCCGGGCCGTAGGGTGGCCACGTGATCTTCGCGGCCGAGTCCGAAGCCTGCACCGGGGCTGCCGCCGCGGTCTGCCAATGGACCGTCGACCGCACCGGTTCGGAATCGGTGGCCCGGGTGGCCGCCTGGCTGGTCGACACGCCGCTTCGGGTCCTGGTCGTACTCGTCCTCGCCTATGTGGCGGCCCGGCTCGCCCGGCGGGCCATCAACCGGTTCGGTGAGGCGGTCATCGCCCGCAACGGCCGGCCCACCGCGGAGGCGTCGGCCCGGGCCGACCAGCGCACCCGGGCCCTGATGCTCACCCTCAGCTCGTTGGTCACCGGCTTGACCTGGCTCGTTGCCGGACTGGTCATCCTCGGCCTGTTCGACATCAACCTGGCTCCCCTGCTGGCGGGCGCCGGGGTGCTCGGGGTGGTGATCGGCATCGGGGCCCAGAGCGTGGTGGCCGACTTCCTGGCCGGGATCTTCATGCTCGTCGAGGATCAGTTCGGGGTCGGTGATGTGGTCGACCTCGGCGATGCGGTGGGAACGGTGGAAGACGTTTCGCTCCGCCTCACCAGCGTGCGCGACGTCGAAGGCAACCTGTGGCACGTGCCCAACTCCCAGATCCAGCGGGTGGCCAACAAGTCGCAGTTGTGGTCGCGGGCCGTGCTGGATGTGTCAGTGGCCTACGACACCGACCTTCGCCAGGCTCAGGCCCTGATTGCCGAGGTGGCCGACAACCTGTGGCATGACCCCGCGTTCGACCGGGGCGGAATCCTCGAAGCGCCCGAGGTGTGGGGCGTCGAGGCCCTCGGCGTCGACGGTGTAACCATCCGCCTGGTCGTCAAGACCGATCCGGCCAAACAGTGGATCGTGTCCCGCGAGCTCCGGCTGAGGCTCAAGGAGGCCTTCGACGAAGCCGGGATCGACATGCCGTTCCCCCAACGAACCGTTTGGATGCACTCCGGGGGTGATGTCGAACCGTCGGGCTCATAACCCGAAGGTCGCAG
>JBKDZN010000088.1:0-1942 GCA_047971245.1 Acidimicrobiales bacterium | reverse complement strand
GCCACCCACCCGGCCCTGGCCCTCATAGAACGTGTCGACGCTCGCGGTGACGCCCACATGGTGGGGCAGGCCCAGCTCCCGGGCCGCGGCGGCCATGGCCACCACGAGGAACGGGTCGGCCACGGCCGGGTAGTCGGGCGGGGCGATGTCGCGGGCGGCCCCCTGCCGGGTGAGTGCTCCGGTGGTGATCACCAGGTCGCCGCCGCGGATGCGGGGCTGGATACCGCCGCTCGTCCCCACCCTGATGATCGTGGTCACCCCGAGCTGGACCAGTTCGTTGACCACAATCGACAGGCTCGGCGCCCCCATGCCCGAGGTGGCGGCCAGGAGGGGCCGGCCCTGCCACTCGCCCCGCCACGAGTGGAGGCCCCGGTGGCGGGAGAGCTCGACCGCTCCGTCCAGGTATCGCCGGGCGATCTGGTCGGTCCGTTCCGGATCGCCGGAGACGAGGGCCGTGGTGGGGGGCCGGTCACCCAGGTCGTCGGGCCCGAATCCGAGGTGGTACAGCGAGGTGGTCATCACCCCCGGATGGTAATGACGTCACGGTCGGCGTTGCTGAACACGATGGCCGACGCGGATTCCGACCAGGTGGCCGTCCGTTCGAGGGCGGCGATCAGGGTGTCGACCCCGGTCCGGGTGGCAGGGTCGCAGGGGCGGTCGCTGCCTCCGGGCAGGGAGACCGCCGCCCGGCCGTCGTCGTGGAGGGCCACCGCACCGAGGGCGGTGCCACAGTCGGTGTCGATGACCAGGTCGCCGTAGGTGCGGTCGATCTCGATCAGGGCGGTGACGGGCTCCACCGTCTGGCCGTGGACGACCAGATTGGTGACCGTGTAGGCGTCGGGCGCCGCTGCGTCGGTTCCGCCGGCCGTCCCGCAGCCGCTCAGGAGTAGGCACCCGCCGAGCAGACCCGCCGCCGACACCGCCCATCTCGCGGTGGTCATGGTCGGCCACCGTCCGCTCCGGCGGCGACGGCCCGGTCGATCAGCCGGCCGACGTCGAGCCCGTGGTCGGTGTCGACGGCAGCCGACGAGCGGCCCGCGTACAACACGTATTCGAGGTTGCCGCCGCCGCCGGCCAGCACCGACGGGGCCAGGTCGACCGGCCGGGCCCCGGCGTCGCCGACGGCGCGGATCACCTCGCCCAGGACGCGGGTGTGGACGGCCCGGTCGGTGATGACCCCGGCCCCGGCGTCGGCCTCGTCCCGGGTGGCCTCGAACTGGGGTTTCACCAGGAGGACCAGTGGGGCCCCCGGGGCGGCCTGGGCCACCAGGTTCGGGGCCACGGTCCGCAGCGAGATGAACGACAGGTCGGCCACCACCAGGTCGAACAGGGGTCCGAGGTCTCCCGGTTGGAGCCGCCGGACGTTGGTGCGTTCCACCACCGTGACCCGCGGGTCACGCCGGATCCGGTCGTGCAGCAGCCCGTATCCCACATCGACCGCGGTCACCTCGGCGGCCCCCCGCTGGAGCAGGCAGTCGGTGAAGCCGCCGCCGGACGCCCCGGCGTCGAGGCTGCGGCGTCCCGACGGGTCGAGACCGAAGGCGTCGAGGGCCCCGGCCAGCTTGGCCCCCGAGCGGGTCACGTAGACCGGTTCGGCGGGGAGGATCGCGACGGCCTCCGCCCCGTCGACCTGCCGGGTCACGGTGGCCGCCGGGGCGCCGCCCACCGTGACCCGGCCGGCGTCCACCAGTTCGGCCGCCTCGTCGAGCGAGGTGGCGAGGCCGCGGCGGACCAGTTCCCGGTCGAGTCGCCGGCGGGTCACGCCGACCGCCGGGCTTGGAGCAGGAACTCGACGGCACCGCGTCCGCCCCGGAGCGGGGAGTCGACCACGTCGATGGTCGTACACCGCCCGCGTACGTCACCGGCCCGGCCCTCGGACACCTCCACATCGAGGTCGACGGGTTCGGTGGGCGGTTCTGCCCTCCTCATCTCTTACATCGGT
>JBKDZN010000087.1:0-7510 GCA_047971245.1 Acidimicrobiales bacterium | reverse complement strand
AGACGCCGTCGCGGGTCCGGATCAGATCCCCCGCATCATGGCCCGTCGTCTCCTCGAACCCGGTGCGAACCCGCCACGTGCACGCGGGCTGGCCGGATGATCGGCGCTCCTCCCGGGCACCCGACACCACCCGAACGGATCCGCGGAAGGTGTCCTCTTCTTTAGACACATCGGTCGACTCGGCTGACGCAGCCCGTGACACGAGGAAAATGCCGAGTATGAGGAGTGCGCCAACAATCAGCCGGCATCTGGGCATTCGGTCGCTCCTTCAAGTCGCTCGACCATGTGGAGGTCGTAGACCCGCCAAACCTCATCGTCGCCCAGACGCACGTCGAGATCCGCGATGTTGGTTGAGATGACGTCGTTTACGATGACATCCTCGCCCCCTGGACCGGCACCGAGGTCAACGACCATTCCAGTGTCAACCTGGCAGACCCTCACGTCGGCGTGTGTTGGGTGATCAGAATCGATAGCCGCACTCACGATCTCGGTATGGACCGGCGGAGCGTTCGGATTCGGACGGCTCACCCAACCCTCGACAGCCCATTCCTCGATGACGGCGACGAGCCGGTCGAGCGAGTCACCTGCGGTAGTCGGCGACAGTGCGGCCACCGGATCACAGACCTGTGGATCCTCCGCACATTCGATCCACGCCTCGGTGCGGGCCAGGGCTGCTGCTGCCGCCGCCTCGGCCGGGTCGGTGGTGGTCGTGGTGGCCAGAGTGGTCGTCGGCCGTGCCGTCGACGGAACAGGGTCGGTGTCCACCGGTGTGCCGGGCGGGCTGGTGATGATGGCATCGTCGGGGTCGCTGCCGCCACAGGCCATCAGTGCAACAACCCCCAACACCAGCAACGCGCCGCGCACGATCCCCGTGCATCGCATGGATCGCGTGGATCCAGACGGCGCGATAGCTCGTCGAGACAGGACTGGTCCCCCTCCTCATCCATGCGACGGCAGGCCACCACCGCATCGATCTTCCCCTTGGCGGTTCGGCCCGGCCGCACCGCGAGCGGACACTATAACCGGCCGAGCCGACGTCACTACGACAACGCTCAGCAACATTCGACCTGGTGGTGGGATCGGCCCCGATTCACCGTAGCTTTTGCTCAAGGACTCGAAGCCTGGCTTCCACCCACCCGCACGTGATCCGCAGATCGCGCCGTCGAAGGAGATGGACGCTTGGCACCCGATCCAGCTGACCCGTCCTTCGGCGACATCGCCGAGCGGATCTGGTCGATCCCGATCGACCAGCTGACCGCTGCGGAGCTGCACGAGCTGGTGACCGGTCTCCGACGGGTCCAATGGGCTGCCGACAGCCTTCTGGTCCGTATCGGCGACGGTTTCGATCGTGCCGCGGCCGCCGGAGAAGGACCGGGCGCCATCGACGGGCTGGCCGGTGACGGACAGGTCAGCGGTCGGCGTGCCCGGGTTGAAGCGGCCCGGACGGCCCTGGCCCGTGATCTCGACGGTCTTTCGGAGGCTTTGGAGGGCGGCAGGATCGGGGGTGAACATGTGGATGTGCTCGTCTCCGCCAACCGGCGGTTGATCCCGGCCGAGCGGGAGCAGCTGTCGGCCCGGTCATCCGCTTTGGTGGCGGCCGCCGCCGACCGGAGCGTCGACGCGTTCGGCCGTCTGGTCGACGCGGTGGTCGACGAGATCCGGCGCGCCCGGACCGGAGCCGGGACCGCCGACGACGACGAGCTCGAGGCGGCCAGCTCGGTGCGTTGGTGGCGGGATCGGTTGGGCATGGGGCACATCCATGCCCGCCTCGACCCCCTGCGATACGAGAGCGTGATCCAGGCCATCGAGAACGCCAAGCGATCACTCCAGTCACCCAAGGACGCTCACGACCATGAGGCCCCGTTCGACAGCCGGCTCGCCGCCGAAGCGTTCGTTCAGCTCGTGTGCCAGACAACGCTCGGTCGGAGCCGTCCGAGCCTGATCGTCGTGGTCAAACCCGACGGATCAGCCGAGACCTCAGCGGGGACGCCGGTTGGACCGGACCAGTTGGACCTGCTCGGCTGTGACGCATCGACCCAGGCGGTGCTGTTGGGCGCTGACGGCCTGCCGCTTCGCGTCGGACGAGCCCGCCGGACGGCCACCGACGCCCAGTGGGCGGCGCTCCAGGCCCTGTATCGCTCGTGTGCCTGGCATCAATGCGAACAACCGTTGCGGCGCTGCCAGGCGCACCATGTCCGATGGTGGGAGAACAACGGTCGCACCGACATCGAGAACCTGGTGCCGCTCTGTCGGCGGCATCACCGGCTCGTCCACCGTGCCGGCTGGCGCCTCAATCTGACGGCCGATCGCGAGCTTCGGATCCACCAGCCCGACGGCGAGCTTTGGCGAACCTCGATCCCTGACCGTCTCACCGATGCTGCGCCGGTCTCGCCGCCGGCGGGAACCAGCGCTCATCCTGGCAGCTCGGCGGCGGACACCAACGAGCCGTCGGACGACGCATCGCCGAGCGAGGGCTCCGGTACTAGCGTTACGCGTCCGCCGTAGCAACCGCGAACGTCGAGGGGTCCCGATGCCGGCAGACACTGATCAGAGCAAGCGGACGGGGGGAGACGTCGTCGTCGACGCCCTCAGAAGCCAGGGGGTCGACACCGTTTTCGCCCTGCCCGGAATCCAGCTCGACGGCCTGTTCGACGCGTTCGCAAAGGCCGGCGACATCAGGATCGTCCATACCCGGCACGAACAGGCCGCCGGCTACATGGCCGACGGTTACGCACGAGCAACCGGCCGGCTCGGTGTCTGTGTCGTGGTACCCGGACCAGGGGTGCTCAATGTCGGTGCCGCCCTGTCCACGGCGTACGCGACCGGATCGCAAGTGCTGTGTATCGCCGGTCACCTCTTCGGCGGCGACGGAGCAATCGGTACCGGGGCGCTCCATGAGATCCCCAACCAGTCCTCGGTGCTGGAGGGAACGATTGGCTGGACCCGCCGGGTCAGGTCGGTGGACGCGGTCGCTCCCGCGTTCGCCGACGCCCTGGAACGGCTCCACGCCAGTCCACATCGTCCCGCCGCCATCGAGATTGGCCCGGAGGTGCTGGTCGCCCCCACCACGACGAGGATCGACCGCATCGCCACCCCATCCACGGAACTGCCGACCGACCAGGCGGCGATCGAGAATGCGGTGGCTCAGCTGGCCGACCGGCGTCGCCCGATCATCGTCGCCGGCGGGGGCGCCATCGAGGCCGGGCCAGAGCTGACCGCCCTGGCCGAAGCCCTCGGGGCACCCATCGTGCTCACCGCCTCGGGCAAGGGCGCCGTCGACGCCCGAGCTGATCGGGTCCTACCCCAGGTCGCGATCTACAAACTCCTCGACGATTGCGACGCCCTTATCGTGGTCGGTAGCCGGTTCACCACCACCGACGGTCCACCGCCGGTCGATACCGGCACCACGGTGATCCGGATCGACACGAACGTCGAGCGGCTCACCGACTGGGCGACCGTCAACATCCTCGGCGACGCAGCCGACAGTTGCCGGGCCCTGGCTGCAGGACTCAGCGAGGTCAGGCCAGCCGACGAGCAACGCGACCAGCTCCACCTCAACCGGGTCAGCGAGATCCGCGCGTCGATCTGGTCGGGGCTCGCCCGCCGCTTCCCCGATACCTGGTCCTACTCGCAGGCGCTCCGGGAGGCGATGGACAGCGACGCGATCCTGGTGGACGAGATGACGCAGGTCGGCTACATGGCCCGCCACGCCTTCCCCGCCCAGCTGCCCCGCACCTACCTCGGATCCGGATACCAGGGCACACTCGGTTTCGGCTACCCCACGTCGCTCGGAGCCAAGGTCGGGCGGCCCGACCGCGCCGTGGTTTCGATCAGCGGGGACGGAGGGTTCCTCTTCAACCTGGGCGAGCTGGCTACCGCCGCCCACCACGACATCGCCGTCGTGGCGGTCGTCTTCACTGACAACGCATACGGCAATGTCAAGGGCATTCAGCGACGCACCTACGGGCGGGAGATCGCCTCGACCCTGACCAACCCCGACCTTGTGGCCGTGGCGGCAGGGTTCGGGATCAAGGGGTGGCGGACCACCGGTGGCCCTGACGAACTGGTCGAGCATCTCGGTGAAGCGATCGCCCTCGACGAGCCCGCGCTCATCGAGGTCCCCATCGGCGATCAGCCCGACCTGATCTCGGTGCTCTACGGTCGGGAACCGCTGTAACCACTAATCGTCGTCCGAACCACTAATCGTCGTCCGCCAGCTTCAACGCGTCGGCCACGACCGGATCAACCGACCATCGGGCCGCCGGCTGGTGGTGCTCAGCCGTCCACGCCACGGTCAACGGATCAGATCCGGCGTCGGCCAAGAGTCGGGCGCCGATCTCCGGGTGGCGCCGGTATTGGCCGAGCCGGCGCCGCAGCCGCCCCGGCATCGAATCCGCGGGGCCGTCGGCCCACTGCTCGGCCCGGTCGTCGTCCGTCACCGCCCAGAGCAGGGTCGCGCCCACCCGGGCGAAGGTCCCCAACCGGGAAACCGTCTTGCCCGAGTCGTGGAGGAGGGCGGCCGCGACCACCGGCCGATCGGCACGGTCGCCGAGTGATACGACGGCGCGACGGGCGACCTCGATGGCGTGGCGTCGATCAGGATTGCTCATCGCCGCCCACACCGCCTGCTCACCGGGCGTCAGCTGGCTACGAGCCCAGGTCTCGTCGAACTCGTTCGGGGCGGCCGGAGAGAGCGATCCGACGAACCGGGTCGTCAGGTGCCACAGATGGCCGACGACCGGGCTCACCAACCGAGGCGACGGGCCGCCGCCAGGATCCCGGCGATCGACTTGGCATCGGTGATACGGCCGTCGAGCGCCATGGCGACCGCTTCGGTCGCGGGCACCCGGGCCACGGTCATGGCCGACTCTTCGGGTCCATCCAGCCGCTGCTCCACCGGGCTCAGGTCCCGGGCCAGGAAGATGTAGCCGTACTCGTCGCAGAAACCGGGCGAGTGGTGCAGCTCGAGTAGGGGTTCGAGCACAGCGGGGCGGCGGCCGACTTCTTCCTCCAGCTCCCTCGCCGCAGTAACGTCCGGCGGCTCACCGGCCACATCGCGCTTCCCGGCCGGGATCTCCCACATCTCCGCGTCGATGGACGCCCGGTACTGGCGGACCAGGAAAACGTGATCGTCGTCATCGACCGCGACGGCCGCCACTGCGCCCGGGTGCCGCACGATGTCCCGCTCGAATCGGACGCCGTCAGCGCCCTCGAACCGGCCCTTGTAGACGGTGATCACCCGGCCCTGGTACACCTGCTCCTCGCCAACGGGCCGGAACGGCGGGTCGGTGGGTGACGTCGCCCCGCTCATGACCGCGAACGCACCGGCTCGGCGGTGACATCGACGGACGACACATCCGCCGGAACGAACCGGACCGGGTCAACCCGTTCCGCCCGGGCCAAGGCCGCCTCCATGAACGCTCTGAACAACGGGGCGGGCCGGTCGGGTCGGCTCTTCAGTTCGGGGTGGGCTTGGGTGCCGATCCAGAACGGGTGGTCGTCGAGCTCGATGAACTCGACGAGCAGCGAATCGGGCGAGGTGCCCGAACATCGCAGCCCGGCCGCCTCGAACTTGGAACGGAATCGCGGATTGAACTCGTAGCGGTGGCGGTGCCGTTCGCTGACCACGGTGTCCCCGTAGATCCGGGCCACCTGGGATCCGTCCTCGAGCACGGCGACGTAGGCACCAAGCCGCATCGTCCCCCCGAGGTCGACCACCTCGTGCTGGGACTCCATCAGGTCGATCACCGGGTAGGGCGTCTCGTGGTCGGGGGTGTCGAACTCGCTGGAGTGGGCGCCGACCAATCCGAGTGCGTTGCGGGCGAACTCGACGGACATGACCTGCATACCGAGGCAGAGGCCCAGGCACGGCACCTGCCGATCCCGGGCGTAACCGGCCGCCGTGATTTTCCCTTCGACCCCCCGAACCCCGAACCCACCGGGCAGGACGATGCCGTCGAGGCCGTGGAGCATCTCGTCGGCCATCAGCCCTTCGACGTCCTCCGACGCGATCCACTCGATCTGCAGGTCCACGTCGAGGGGGATGGCGGAGTGGCGGAGTGCCTCGGCCACCGACAGGTAGGCATCGGGCAGGCTCACGTACTTGCCCACGATCCCGATCCGGAGGGGCTTCCAGGCCTGGCGGGTCTTGTCGACCATGGCCGCCCAGGCGCTCAGGTCCGGTTCGGGGGTCGTCAGACCGAGCAGCACACCAACGTACTGGTCGAGGCCAGCCGTGTGCATCGTCAAAGGGATGGCGTAGAGGCTGTCGGCATCGGGCGCGTTGATGACGCCTTCCAACGGCACGTCACACAGGCTCGAGATCTTGTTGCGCAAACCGTCGGAGATAGGCCGGTCCGAGCGGCAGACGATGACGTCGGGTTGGACCCCACGGCTCCTGAGCTCGGTCACCGAATGTTGGGTCGGTTTGGTTTTCAACTCCCCGGCCGGCCCGATGTACGGGACGAGCGTCACGTGGACGAAGCAGACGTTCTGGCGGCCGACGTCGAGCCGGAACTGCCGGATTGCCTCCAGGAACGGCAGGATCTCGATGTCGCCGACGGTGCCCCCCACCTCGGTGATGACGACATCGACATCGTCGGTGGCCAACTGGGCGATACGGCGCTTGATCTCGTCGGTGACATGGGGGATCACCTGCACGGTCTTGCCCAGGTACACCCCTCGACGCTCGGAGGCGATGACGGACGAGTAGATCGAACCGGTCGTCGCGTTCGAGGCGCGGGAGAGGCTCTCGTCGATGAAGCGCTCGTAGTGGCCGAGATCGAGGTCGGTCTCACCCCCGTCGTCGGTGACGAACACCTCACCGTGTTCGAACGGGTTCATCGTTCCCGGGTCGACGTTGATGTATGGATCGAGCTTCTGCATGGTCACCCGGAGACCCCGGGCCTTGAGCAGACGGCCCAGAGAAGACGCAGTCAGACCCTTGCCCAGGGAACTGACCACACCCCCGGTCACGAATATGTGCTTCGTCATGACGCTCCTGTCGGGTGGCTCGACCCAACCTAGCGGCTCCGATTCCTCGCTCGGCGCCCCCGCTCCGGGGATGGGTCGCCCTGACCACAACCTGGAGCTCCGCCCCCGTCCGGTTGGCTTGGCCCGGCAGGGATGCCTACCTTCGAAGCCCATGACCTTCACCGCTCTGGTGCTCGACCGCGGCGACGACGCCATCACCGCCAACCTGGCCCAACTCGACGACGACCAGCTTCCCGCCGGCGACGTGACGATCGACGTCGAATGGTCCTCGCTGAACTACAAGGATGGCCTGATCCTGTTGGGCCAGGGCCGACTCGTACGCGACTACCCGCACGTGCCGGGGATCGATCTGGCCGGAGTGGTGACCGCCTCGGACGACGACCGGTACCAGCCCGGTGATCGGGTGGTCGTCACCGGCTGGCGGATGGGTGAGATCCACTGGGGCGGCTACGCCCAACGGGCCCGGGTCCCCGCCGACTGGGTGGTGGCGATCCCCGATTCGCTCACTACCCGTCAG
>JBKDZN010000086.1:0-16274 GCA_047971245.1 Acidimicrobiales bacterium | reverse complement strand
CGCTACGCCGAACAGACCGGGTTCGAGGTGGCCAACGTCGACTACTACCGGGCGTTCCAGTACTGGCGCCTCGCCGCCATCGTCGAGGGCGTGATGGCCCGCTACCTGAAGGGGGTCATGGCCGACGATTCGGTCGACACCGACGAGTACCGAGTCCAGATCGACATGATGGCGGCCGAGGGCCTGCGGCTGGTCCGCAGCCTCGGATAACCCGCCTGCGGATAGGTTGCGGGCCATGGATCGCCCCCGGATTCTCCTCACCAACGATGACGGCATCGACTCGGTCGGCCTCCACACCATCGCCCGCCGGCTGCAACCCGTGGGCGAGGTGGTGGTCGTGGCCCCCGACTACGAGTATTCGGGGGCCGGTGCCTCGATCGGGGCCCTGCACACCATCCAGCCCCAGGCCCACCTGGTCGACCTGGAGGGCATCGAGACCGCCTACTCTGTGAACGGGCCTCCCGGCCTGTGCGTCATGTTCGCCAACCTGGGTGCCTTCGGACCCCGGCCCGACCTGATCGTCTCGGGCATCAACCCGGGGGCCAATGTGGGCCGGTCGATCTACCATTCGGGAACGGTGGGGGCCTGCCTGACCGGCCGGAACTACGGTATTCCGGGGGTGGCGGTGTCGCAGGGGGCGGCCGGGTTCGGGTTCGAGGGTCAGGCCTACGAGGACATGCTGGCCAACCAGCTCTGGGAGAGCGCGGCCGCAGTGGCGGTCATGGCCGTCGAGGCCATGCTGACCCTGCCCGACGACGACCCCCACCTGCTGAACCTGAACGTGCCCAATCTCCCCGTCAAGCAGCTGACCGAGTGGCGCTGGACCTCCGTGGCCCACCTGCCGACCCGAGCCATGTCGAAGGCGACCCTGGTCCCCAAGACCGGCCACAACCGAGCGTTCACCGTGGAGATGGAATGGGGCGATCAGCTCCCCCAGGCCGACGGTACCGACACCCAGGCCATGGTCGACGAGGTCATCTCGGCCAGCTGGCTGGGCCGGCTCGAAGCCGCCGACCGGGACACCAAGGTTCTCGACGCCGCCTTCGACCAGTTCCGGCTCGGTCTCGTCGCCTGATCCGACCCCGGCCTCGTCCCGTCCCCCGGGCACCGTCCGGGGGCTCGGGCCTCGGCCGGTATAGTGGGCCATTGGATGGTGCCTCGCATCGCACCGGAGGGCCCAATAGACCGTCGTCGGCTCACCTCGAGCCGGAGAGCGGGTTTGCTCCGAGTGGGTCCGCACGTCGGCGAAGGACGACGACGTCACCGGCCCGGAGCCGGGCGTCGGCGCGGCATCGATCGCTCAGAGCGAGGTAAGAAATGCCCGATTCCGGACCGCTCCGGACCACCCCTCTCCATGATCTGCACCGTGCCCGTGGCGGCAAGCTGGTGGACTTCGCCGGGTGGGACCTGCCCCTGTCGTTCGACGGTGTGATCGCCGAACATACCTGGTGCCGCACCCACGCCGCCCTGTTCGACGTGAGCCATATGGCCACCGTGGAGCTCCGGGTCCTCACGGAGCGGCCCGACGGCGAGGCGTTCCTCGCCGACGCCATCGAGGCCCTGACCCCGGCCGCCGTCGACTCGTTGGCTCCCGGGCGCCAACGGTACGCCGTGCTCACCACTGCCGACGGTGGCATCCTCGACGACCTGATCATCACCAACCGGGGCTCGTTCCTGCAGCTGGTGCTCAATGCGGGGCGCCGCGAGGTGGATCTGGCCCATCTCCGCAGCCACCTCCCGGCCGAGATCGAGGTGGTGGAACGGCTCGACGTGGCCCTGCTGGCCCTCCAGGGGCCGGAGGCCGTCACCGTGATGGGTCGGCTCAATCCGGCCGTTCCGGCGATGGTGTTCCTCGACTATGCCGAGATGCCCCTCACCCTGGGGGACGGGCCGGGGGCCGTCACGGTCCTCGCCGGCGTCTCCCGCTCGGGGTATACCGGCGAGGACGGCTTCGAGCTCACGGTGCCGGCCGGGCAGGCCGTCGCCGTGGCCGAACACCTCCTCGACCAGCCCGAGGTGGCCCCGGCCGGGCTCGGGGCCCGCGACACCCTCCGCCTCGAGGCCGGCCTTCCCCTCTACGGCCACGACCTCGACGAGACGATCAGCCCCGTCGAGGCCGGCCTGGCCTGGACCATCCCGAAACGGCGCCGGGCTTCGGGCGGCTTCCCCGGCGCGGCGCGGATCTGCCGCGAGCTGGCGGACGGCCCGACCCGTATCCGGGTCGGCCTGCAGGCCGACGGCCGCCGCCCGGTCCGCGACGACACCCCCGTCCTCGACGGTGAGCGCCCCGTCGGCCTGGTGACCAGCGGCGGGTACGGCCCGACGGTGGGCGGCCCCGTGGCCATGGGCTATGTGCCCCCCTCGCTGGCCGAACCGGGCCGCCGGCTGGTCGCCACCGCCCGCTCCACCACCGTGCCGATCGAGGTCACCGCCCTTCCCTTCGTACCCCACCACTACTACCGAGGTACCCCGTCATGACCGACGCGTTCGTCGACCGCCACATCGGCCTCAGCCCCGCCGAAGAAGGCAAGATGCTCGCTGACCTGGGCTACTCGACCGCCGGGGAACTGCTCCGGGCCGCGGTGCCCGAGACGATCCGGCAGCAGGGTGACCTCACCATCGGCGAACCGGTCGGCGAAGCCGACGCCCTGGCCGGGATGCGGGCCCTGGCCCAGGCCAACCGGGTCTACCGCTCCCTGATCGGTATGGGCTGGAACGACTGTGTCACCCCGGCGGTGCTACGCCGGAATCTGATGGAGAACCCGGCCTGGTACACCAGCTACACCCCGTACCAACCGGAGATCAGCCAGGGCCGGCTGGAGATGCTCCTGACCTTCCAGACCATGGTCGCCGACCTGACCGGCTGCGAGATCGCCAACGCGTCGATGCTCGACGAGGCCACCGCGGCGGCCGAGGCGATGACCATGCTCCGCCGCCTGTCCCGCACCGACCGGAACGGCTTCTTCGTCGACGCCGGCTGCCACCCCCAGACCCTGGCCGTGGTGGCCACCCGGGCCCGGCCGCTCGGCATCGATCTGATCGTCGGCGACCCGGCGGTCGATCTGGTGGCCGACCAGGTGTACGGGGCGCTGATCGCCCACCCGGCCTCCACCGGTGAGATCCGGCCGCTGGAACCGGTCGTGACCGCCCTCCACGACGCCGACGCCATGGTGGCGGTGACCACCGACCTGCTGGCGTGCTGCCTGGTCACCCCGCCCGGCGAGCTGGGCGCGGACGTGGTGGTCGGTTCGGCCCAGCGGTTCGGGGTGCCGATGGGGTTCGGCGGCCCCAGCGCCGGGTTCATGGCCACCGCCCAGCGTCACGCCCGGTCCCTGCCTGGCCGGCTGGTCGGGGTGACGATCGACGCCGCCGGCGAACCCGCCTACCGGCTGGCCCTGCAGACCCGGGAGCAGCACATCCGGCGGGAGAAGGCCACCTCCAACATCTGCACCGCCCAGGCCCTGCTGGCCAACCTGGCCGCGGCGTACGCCGCCTGGCACGGCCCGGACGGCCTGACCGGCATCGCCGCCCGGGTCCACGATCTCACCACCGAAACGGCCCGGGCGGTCATGGCCCGGGGCCTGGGGGTGAACGACACCTTCTTCGACACCCTCACCGTCACTACGCCGGGCCGGGCCGATGCCGTGGTGGCCGCAGCCGCCGACCGGGGCATCAACCTGCGGCCGGTCGACGCGGACCGGTTCGGGCTCAGCTACGACGAGACGAGCGGACCCGACCTGGTCGCCGACGTGCTGGCCGCCATCGACGCCGGCACGGGTTCGCCCGGCGGGAACGCCCCGGGCGCCGGGGCCGACGCCGACGGACCGACCGGTCTCCCACCCGGTGCGGCGCGCACCTCGGCCTTCCTGACCCATCCCAACTTCCACCGGTACCGCACCGAGCACGAGATGCTCCGCTGGCTGCGGCGCCTCGGCGACCGCGACCTGTCCCTCGACCGGACGATGATCCCGCTCGGCAGCTGCACTATGAAGCTCAACGCCGCGGCCGAGATGGAGCCGATCAGCTGGCCCGAGTTCGCCGACATCCACCCGTATGCTCCCGCCGAGCAGACCGCGGGCTACCGCCGGCTGATCGGTGAGCTCGAAGCCATGCTGGTGGACATCACCGGCTACGACCGCGTCTCACTGCAGCCCAACGCGGGCAGCCAGGGCGAATACGCCGGCCTGTTGGCGATACGCCGCTACCTCGACGACCAGGGCCAAGGCCATCGGGACGTCTGCCTGATCCCGTCCTCCGCGCACGGCACCAACGCGGCGTCGGCCGTCCTGGCCGGTATGCGGGTGGTGGTGGTGGCCTGCGACGACGGCGGCAACATCGACCTCGACGACCTCAGGGCCAAGCTGTCGACCCACGGCGATCAGGTGGCCGCACTCATGATCACCTACCCGTCCACCCACGGGGTGTACGAGGAGACCGTCACCGAGGTGTGCGATCTGCTCCACACGGCCGGGGGCCAGGTGTACACCGACGGCGCCAACCTCAACGCCCTCGTCGGCGTGGCCCGGCCGGGCCGGTTCGGCTCCGACGTCAGCCACCTGAACCTCCACAAGACGTTCTGCATCCCGCATGGTGGCGGTGGCCCCGGGGTCGGTCCGGTGGCCGTCGCCGCCCACCTGGCCCCGTATCTACCGGGCCACCCGGTGGTCACCGACCCCGAGATCGGTCCGGACGGTACGGTGTCGGCTGCGCCGTGGGGCTCGGCCGGCATCCTGCCCATCTCGTGGATGTACATCACGATGATGGGTGGGGACGGTCTGCGGCGGGCCACCGAGGTGGCCGTCCTGGCCGCCAACTATGTGGCCGCCCGCCTCAACGAGCACTTCCCCGTCCTCTACACCGGCGCCCACGGCCTGGTGGCGCACGAGTGCATCGTCGATCTCCGGCCGATCACGGCCGCCACCGGGGTCACCAACGACGACGTGGCCAAGCGGTTGGCCGATTACGGGTTCCATGCGCCCACCATGTCGTTCCCGGTGGCCGGGACCCTGATGATCGAGCCGACCGAGAGCGAGAGCCTCGCCGAGCTCGACCGGTTCTGTGACGCCATGATCGCCATCCGCGGGGAAATCGACGAGGTGGCTTCGGGTGCGGTGGCGGTCGAGGACTCCGTGCTGCGCCACGCACCGCACACAGCGGCGGTGGTCATGGCCGACGAATGGGACCGGGCCTACAGCCGGCGCCAGGCCGCATTCCCCCTGCCGGGTATGGAGGTCGACAAGTACTTCTGCCCAGTCGGCCGGGTCGACAACGCCCACGGCGACCGGAACCTGAGCTGTTCCTGCCCGCCGCTCGACGCCTACGAGGGTTGAGCGGGACCCGACGCCTCGGCGATCGGACGGTCAGCCCACGGAGGAGCGGAAGGCCCGGGACAGCAGCGGGCTCTTCGCCTTGAGCTGGGCCGGTTCGTCCTCGTCGTCGAAATGATGGTGCCAGGGGAACTTGTCGCCGTCGGCGCCGGTGGTGTCCTCGGCACCGGGCCCGACGGTGTCATCGATGTCGTCGGTCTCCCCGGCACCCCGCCGCCGGGTGGGGCGGTGATCGAGAGCGGGTTCGGTGGTGTCGGGATCCTGGCCCGCCGACACCTGGGCGACCCGGCCGCGTCGACGGCGGCCGAGCGGATCACCGGCCCCTGATTGGGCGCCGGGTCGGTCCGCACCGGCCTCCTGGTCGCCCTCGGCGGGATCGCGCCCCTCGCCGGTCGGGGCCGGACGATTGCCGCGGCCGGCCCCTCGATCCGAGGTGACCGACACGTCGAGGCCGGCCAACCGGCGGGCCACCGAGAACCGGAGCGGATCGGCGTGTTCGGCTGAACCGGCCGCATCGGGATCGCCGCCATGGCCACCGTCGCCGGCCGGGCTGTCTCGATCGAGGGTTCGGTCGTCACCGAGAGCACCGTCGTCACCGAGAGCACGGTCGTCACCGAGAGCACGGTCGTTCCGACGGGCCGGGCGGGTGGTGGGGGCCGAGACGTCGTCGTGGGCGGCGTCGGAGCGCGCGGTCCGCCGGAACAGGGTCTGTTCGCCCCGCGACCCGGGCCGCCTCCGACCGGAGGGCGAGGACGATCCGGACCGGGGTTGGACGGTGCCCGGTGGGGCGTCGAGGATCTCGCCGGTCTGCGGCCCGATGGGGTCAACGGGGACCAGGGGTGCCCGGTGCTCGCTCCGCAGGTCGTTCATGGTCCAGCCCATCGGGGGCGTGGTGGCATCGGCGTGCTGGGGGCAGAGGCCGATACCGTCCCGGCTGACTCGTGGGTCGACCAGGGAGATGGTCATCGACGGCGCGTCGATCTGAAGCGTTGCCGTGGACTCCCGTCCGCATCCTGGGCGCCCGCAGAGAAACACCACGCGATCAACTTAGCAGTTCAGGTTCGCTCCATCGGTCACCGGACACGCCAGAGCCCCCGGGGGTGGCGACAACATCCCCCGGGGGCTCTGGTTTTCGGCCGGTCGACCACGATGTCGACCGTCCCCGGGCGACGGTCAGCCGGCGACGGTCTCCGTCTCGGCCGCCTGATCAACGACGTCGCTGGTGTCGGCGTCGATCGCCGGACCGCCGGCGTTGACCTGGACGGCGATCTTGCGGGGCTTGGCCGCCTCGGCCACCGGAATCCGCAGGGTCAGTACCCCATGGTCGTAATCGGCCTCGATGTTCTGGGCGTCGAGGCCCTCACCGAGATGCACCTGCCGACGGAAGGCGCCCTGAGCCCGCTCCGAGGTGTACACGTGATCACCCTCGGACCGTGACCAGCGACGCTCGCCGCTGATCGTCAGCACGCTGCGCTCGACGTTGACGTCGAGCGAATCCGGGGCGATCCCCGGCATATCGATGTGCACCCACACGTTGGAACCACGGCGGTAGGCGTCCATCGGGAGAACCTGGCCGGCGGTGTCACCGGACACCATGCGGCTGAATACGGAATTGAAGAACGGATCGTTCTGCATGAGCACGGAAACACTTCCTTGGTCGGGCCGGACCGGCGGGCCAGTCGGTCTTCCCGACTGTGTCTCCGGCGGGCACTTCACCTGTTGACAGATGTCATGATACGTTGCAGAACAATTTTCTGACAACTAATGACTCAGGTTTTCTTATTGATTGACTTGGTGACGGCCGAAGAGGGGCGCGGTACCCTCGGGCCTGATGCTCCACGGATCTCCTCCCACCGGCTCCAGTCCCCGGTCACGCCCGCCGATGGTTCCGAGATGAACCACGTCCTGCTCGCCGACCAGGCACCAAGCGTCACGCCGTATGGAGCCCGATACGTGCCACCGTCGGGCCTCCCGGCCCGGGCCCGAGCGGCCGCCCGCCAGGCGATCCGCCGCTACGGCATGGTCACCGCCGGTGCCCGCATGCTCCCCGACTACCTGATCATCGGCACCAAGCGAGGCGGCACGACCTCACTGGCCCGCTGGCTGCTGGACCATCCCCAGGTCCGCCCCCTGTTCCCGGCCCGCGAGACCCGCAAGGGCACCTACTACTTCGATGTGAACTACGCCCGGGGCGAAGCGTGGTACCGCTCCCACTTCCCCACCCGGTCCGCCCACACCCGAGCCGAGACCCGGGCCGGTGTCCCGCTCCAGGTGGGTGAGGCCACCCCCTACTACCTGCACCACCCGCACGCCCCGATCCGGGCTCGGCGACTGGCCCCCGACGCCCGGATCATCGCCCTGCTCCGCAACCCGGTCGACCGGGCCCACGGTCATTGGGCGGAGCGTCACCGCCAGGGCGTGGAAACCCTCGATTTCGACGCTGCCCTGGCCGCCGAGCCGGGCCGGCTCGCCGGTGAGGAGGCCCGGATGGTGGCGGACCCCAGCTACGTGAGCTTCACCCACCAGCACTTCTCCTACGTCGACCAGGGCCGGTACGCCCGCGGCCTGGAACGATGGATGACGGCGTACCCCGAAGAACAGCTGCTGGTGATCCGCAGCGAGGACCTCTACGCCGACCCGCTTGCCGTGTACCGCCAGGTCCTCGCCTTCCTGGGTCTCGAAGACCACCGGCCCGACGCCCTCGTGGCCTGGAACAATCGATCGCGTGACGATCTCCCCCCCGAGACCCGGGCCCGTCTGGGTGAGCTGCTGGCCCCCGACATCGCCGCCACCGAGGCCGTGTTGGGTCGGTCGATGGAGTGGGCGTGACCACCGAGCCGACACCCGTCTCCCACCGCCCCCCGGCCGACGGGCCACAGCGGGTGCTGTTCATCGGCGGCCTGGGCCGCTCGGGGTCGACCCTGATCGAGATGCTCCTCAACGAGATCCCGTGGATGGTGTCCGCGGGTGAAACCGTCCACCTGTGGGAACGCGGCCTCCGCAATGATGAGCGGTGCGGGTGCGGCGAGGCGTTCTCGGACTGCTCCCTGTGGACCGCCATCGGCGATGCCGCGTTCGGGGGTTGGGACCAGGTCGATGTGGAGGCGGCCATCGCCGCCCGCTGGCGGGAGGACCGTACCCGCCGCATGCCCCTCATCCTGGCCCGTCATCGGGTCGGTTCGCCCACCGACGCCCAGGCCGCCTATCTCGACCTGCTCCGCCCGGTGCTCCAGGCGGCCGGCCGCCGCCGCGCCGGGGCCGGATCGGTCGTCCTCGAATCCTCGAAGCACCTGTCCACCGGGGCGTTGCTGGCCCTCGACCCCGCGCTCGACGTCCGGATCCTCCACCTGATCCGCGATCCTCGGGGGGTGGCGTACTCCTGGACCAAGTCGGTGAGCCGGCCCGAGACCGACGGGGAGCTGATGCCCACCTACCGGCCGAGCCGAACGGCCCTGCGCTGGGTCTCCGACAACACCGGCTTCGAGCTGCTCGCCCGGTCGGTCCCGACCCTCCGGCTCCGCTACGAGGACTTCCTGGACGACCCGTCCGGGCAGCTGCGCCGGATCGTCGGGTTCGCCGGCCTCCCCCCCGACGCCCGGATCGACCTCGGCTTCCTGGAGGGCACCACTGCCCATCTGAGCCGCCCGATGCACTCGATCGCCGGGAACCCGATGCGGTTCGGCAGTCAGGATCTCGAACTGCGGGCCGACACCGGTTGGCGGGACGGCCTCGACCCGTCGGCCCGTCGGGTGGTGGAGCGGATCACCACCCCGGTCCGGATCCGTTATCACTACCGCAACTGACCCCGACCCGGACCGTCCGGGCACCGCCCCCGCCGGCCCGTCCCCGGTGCCGGGAACTCACCGGACCGGTCAGCCCACGACCCGACCGTCACGGCAGCGGACGCCCTCGGCGGCCAGCAGGCGAGCGTGGCGGTCCGGGTCGTGCGGGATCAGCCGGCCGGTGGCGGTGACCACACGCCACCACGGCACCTCGTCGAGGCGGCCGAGGACGGTGCCCACGGCGCGGGCGGCCCCCGGGTAGCCGGCTTCGGCCGCCACCTCACCGTAGGTCACCAGCTCACCGGGCTCGGTGGCGCGCACCACCCGGGCCACGGCCTCGCCGAACCGGGACTCCCGGTCGTCGGGACGCTCAGGCACCATCGGCGGCCGACGGGTGTTCCGCCCACCAGGCGTCCAGCCGGGCCAGAAGCTCCCCGTCGTCCAGCACGCCTTCGGCCCGCTTGAGCTCCAGGAGGTAGGTGAGGGCCTCACCCACCACAGGCCCCCCGTCGATCCCGAGATGTTCCATCACCGCCCGACCGTCGATCTGGGGCCGTTCGGCGGCCCGGCGCTCCTCCTGGGCAAGGGTGACGATCCGCTCCTCGAGCTCGTCGATCTGCCGTTGCAGCCGCTCGGCCTTGGCCTTGTTGCGGGTGGTGCAGTCGCAGCGAACCAGCTCGTTGAGGTGGCCGAGCAGGTGGCCGGCGTCTCGGGCGTAGCGGCGGACCGCCGCATCCGACCAGCCGTCGGCATAGCCCTTGAACCGGCCCGACAGGCGCACGAGTTCGGTCACGTCGGCCACGACGGCCCGGTCGTAGCCGAGCTCGCGGAGCCGGGCCCGGGCCATCTTGGCCCCCACCGCCTCATGGTGGCGGAACGTGACCCCCCCATGGCTGAACGACCGGGTGGCCGGTTTGCCGATGTCGTGGAACAGGGCCGCCAGGCGGACGGTCAACTCGGGGCGGGTCTTGGCCGTCACCGCGATGGTGTGGGCCAGGACGTCCTTGTGGCGGTGGATCGGATCCTGCTCGAGCCGCAACGCCGGCAGCTCGGGGACGATCTCCTCGGCCAGACCGGTATCGCACATCGACCACAGGCCCGGGGTGGGATCCTCGGCCAGGAGGACCTCGGTCAGGTGGTCCCGGCGATCGGCCGGGGAACGCTCAGTGACCACATCCAGCAGGCCGACCGGCGTCCGGGGTCGGGACGGAGCGCTCCGACCCGCGCCGCCGCCCGACGAGGCCTTCGTGATCCGGTCAGGCGTCACCTGACCGACTGGTTCCTGCTCGACTGCTACCCGATTGGTTGCCACGTGCTGCTTGCCCACCTGCTCGATCGGCCGTCCGGCCGGGACGTCCCAGGTTAACCGTCGCCGTGGTCGGCCATCGGCCAGTTGATCGGCCCGGCCGGCTCCACGTTGACCGACGACCACCCGACCATGACCTGGTGTTCGCCGGGGACGTCGATCCAGCCGTCGGCCCACCGGGCCATCGACCGGGCGGGCACCGAGACGGTGACCGACCCGGTGGCCCCCGGTTCGAGCCGCACCACCCCGACCCCGGCGAACACCCGGTCGGGCCGGGGCCAGGTGGAGGGGACCAGGTCGTCCCCGGCGGCCGGGCCGTCGAGGTCGAGGTAGACCTGCACCACCGCCTTGCCGAACCGGTCGCCGGTGTTGGTCACCTCGACCACCACCCGGGCCGCCTCGGCGGTCGGGCCGGCGTCGACCGCGGACCGGGCCGATCCGGGATCGATCCGGGTGTTGCGAACGGTGAAGCTGGTGTAGCCGAGGCCGTACCCGAACCAGGCCAAGGGCTCGACCTCTCGGGCCCGGTAGGAACGCCCGCCGATCAGGTGTCCGTCAACCCGGTAGTCGAGGGTGAGCCCGGTGGGCAGAGGCCCGGGATCGGTTCGGGGCAGTACGAACGGGGCGTCGTCGATCCGGCGGGGCCAGGTGACCGGAAGGCGCCCCCCGGGCTCGGCGACCCCGGTGATCACCTCGGCCAGGGCCCCGCCCATCTCCTGGCCGCCGTACCAGGCCATGAGCACGGCGCCCGGCTCGTCGATCCAGGCCTCGGTGTCGACCGGGCCGCCGGCGTTGACGACCACCACGGTGTCGGGGTTGGCCGCCGACACCCGCCGGATGAGCTCCGCCTGATTGCCCGGCAGGTCGAAACCCACCCGGTCGTGGCCCTCGGTCTCCCATTCGTGGTCGAGCCCCACCACCACCACGGCCAGATCGGCCCCGGCGGCGGCGGCCACCGCCTCGTCGAGCTCGGCCGCGGGATCGGTGGGCGGCAGGTGACCGAAACGGAGACCGAGCAGGGCCGAGTCGGCCTGTGACCATTCCACGACCACCTCGACCTCGGCCCCGTCCTCCTGCTCGATCTCGACCTCGCCCACACGTTCCGAGGAGCCGTGCCCGAAGAAGCTGTCGGCCGGCTCCGGGTCGGTCCAGTTGTCGACCACCAACGCACCGTCCACCAGGACCCGCGACCGGCCAGTCGCCATCACCGAGAACCGGTGGGCGCCCCGGCCCGCCAGCCGGAGCCGCCCGGTCCACCGCTGGGAGCCGACACCCGACTCCGGTCGCGGGAAGCCGAACCAGCCGATCCGGGCGGTGGATCGGCTGGACCCGACGGCCCCGTCGAGGTCGGGCCCACCGAAGCGCTCGAGGCGGGGCGGCTCGACCCACTCATCGTCGTCGGGGACGGGCAGGTAGCGATGGGCCCGGACCCCTCGGTGATGGACGATCTCGCTGCCGGCCAGACCCTCGGTGAGGCCGGCCAGGGGGGACACGGCCCGGTGGGGGTTGACCTGGGCCGAACCGCCACCCTGGATCACCCCGGGCTCCGCGTTGGGTCCGAGGACGGCCACCCGGGCCGGCCGGTGCTCCAGCGGCAGGAGGTTGTGGTTGCGGAGTAGCACCATCCCCTCGGTGGCCGCCCGGCGGGCCAGGGCCCGCTCGGCCGGTTCGTCCACCGAGCGTTCCGCCGCCTCGTCGGTGGCGGCCGCCTCGCCGGGGGCGACACCGGCGTCGACGCCGGGCCAGGGGGTGGCGCCGGCGAGCCGGCCGACCCGGGCGGCGAGCTGGACCACCCGGCCCGCCCGGGCGGCCACGACCCCCTCGCCGATCTCGCCATCGTCGAGGGCCGACCGCAGCCGGTCGCCGAACGCCCGTGGCGGACCCGGCATCTCCAGATCGAGTCCGGCCTCCAGGGGCCGGGTCGTGTGATGGGTGGCCCCCCAGTCCGACATGATCAGCCCGTCGAATCCCCACTCGTCGCGAACCAGCTCGGTGAGCAGCCACCGGTGTTCGCTGCAGAACGTTCCGTCCAGGCGCGGGTAGGCAGCCATGAAACAACCGACCCCGGCCTCGGCCATGACCTCGAACGGGAGCAGGTAGTTCTCCCGCAGCACGTCCATGGGCACCTCGGACGACACACCCATCCGGGCGTACTCCACATCGTTGGCCACCAGATGCTTGCCGCAGGCGGCCACACCATTGCTCTGCACCCCGTCCACGAACGCCGCCGCCATGAGGGCGGTGAGGCGCGGGTCCTCACCGAAACACTCGAAGTTCCGGCCACCCAGCGGGTGGCGGGCCAGGTTCACGGTGGGGGCCAGCAACACCTGGGCCCCCTTCCGGACGGCCTCCAGCCCGATCAGGGATCCCACCTCGACGGTGAGGTCGGGGTCGAACCCGGCGGCGACGGCGATCGAGGCGGGCAGGCACACCGAGCGGGAGCCGGCCGCCCCACCGCCCCGGGCGCCGACCGGACCGTCGGTGGTGCGCACCGAGCCGAGACCCAGCCGGGTGACGGGTCGGGTGGTCCAGGCGCCACGGCCCGAGACCAGGGCGATCAGCTCGTCCCGGGTCAGTTCGGCGACCAGCTTGGCGACGAGTTCGGCGCGATGCGCCGTGAGATCTCCAGCGGAAGTACTCATGGGACAGATTGTGGACCATTCTGGGGACTGGAGGCAGCGACGTCGCGACTTGACGGCCCCCAGTAGCGTCGGTAGAGGGCAGACGGAGGAGGCTTCGATGAGACACGTGGTTTCCGGTATCTTGATCGGTGGTTCCCTGGTGATCATGGGAATCGTCCTGGGCCAGAGCGGGCTGTTGTCGTTCGGGCTCCCCGGATTTCTCGACCCCACCCGCTCCGAGGCCGCCGTGCTCCAGTCGGACGAGGCGGAGATCACCGCCGTGGAGCCCATCAGCCTCGACTGCCGGGCCCGCGTCCACGCCCGGGTGCCGGTCGAAGGGGTCCGTGAGCACGAGATGTTCGGTCAGGTGTACCGCACCGACCGGGTGACGCTTGACGCCGTCGGCGACGTCGACACCTGCGTGGACGGTGGCTCGACCGAGATCGTGACCCGGCCCGACGGCACCACGGAGGTCATCGTCGACGCCTCCGCCATCACCTTCCAGCGGCCCCGGGTCGACATGGTGGCCACCGCCGACACCCTCACCGTCGAGGAGGGCCTGGTGGGCAAGGTGACCGACGTGTTCCCCTGGGTCGACGACAATCTCGGCCTCACCCCGCTGGCCTACGCCTACGCCCAGACGGTGATCGGCAGCAGCGCCTGCATGGAGACGGCCTACGACACCACCCGCGAGGTGCTCACCGAGGCCTACCGGCAACAGCTCGTCGACCAGGGCATCGACCCCGACACCGTCACCGTCACCGTGGAGGGCGAGCCGACCTTCACCGAGCCGGAGCAGCCCGACATGGGCGGGATCGAGATGTCGGTGGGTGGTCGGGACGAGATCGTCTGTACCGCCGACAACGCCCTCGTCGGTGTGGCCGCAGCCGCCCGCTAGGCGCGCCTACAGTCGCCGGGGTGGCACGAGGAACCTCGGACGAACTCGACGGGCCGCTGGCCGTCAACGGGTCGCTGACCGTGCCCGCGGCCGAACTGGTCTGGCGGTTCTCGGCCTCCGGTGGGCCAGGTGGCCAGCACGCCAACACCACCAACTCGCGGGCGGAGGTGGTCTACGACATCGCCGCGTCGGCCGTGTTGAGCGAACGACAGCGGGAGATGCTGACCAGGGCGTTCGGGAACCGGGTGGCGGTCAGCGTCGACGACACCCGCTCCCAGGCCCGGAACCGATCCCTGGCCCGGCAACGGCTGGCCGAACGGCTCCGGGCCGCCCTGGTGCCGTCCCGGACCCGGCGCGCCACCAAACCCGGCCGGCGGGCCCGGCAACGCCGACTCGACGCCAAGCGTCGCCGATCCGACCTCAAATCGCAGCGCCGCCGGCCGCCGATCGACTGACCGGCGGCGCGGGTTCCCCGACCAGCACCTTTGGAGTCTTCCCCATCGGCGAGCGATACTCACGTCCATGGCTGAAGCTGACTCTCTTCCGGTACAGAAGGCGTGGGACCTCGTCGACGAGGCCAAGAAGGACATCGACAACCTCACGCCCAAGCAGGTGAAAGCCGAGCTCGAGTCGGGCTCGGCCACCGTGGTCGACATCCGCGACCATCGTGAGCTGTACCTGAAGGGCAAGATCCCGGGGGCGGTGCACGCCCCGCGCGGCATGCTCGAGTTCTGGATCGACCCGGCGAGCGAGTACTACCGGGAACTGTTCACCCCCGACAAGCGGTTCGTGTTGTACTGCGCCGGCGGCGGACGTTCGGCCCTGGCCGCCAAGACCATGAAGGACATGGGCTACCCCGATGTCGGCCATCTCGAACCGGGGTTCAGTGGCTGGGAGGATGCCGGCTACGAGGTCGAGGACATCAAGGCCGGCTCCAAGTGGGTGCCCCGGGAGTCGTGAACGCCGCCCGGCGTCGGCGTAATCAGGAGCCCCCGATCCTGATCTCGTAGGTCCGGTCCCGGTTGACCGGGATCGGACCGGCCGAGTCGGACACGACCTGACCGTTGCAGTCCGCCGCTTCGGCCAGCACGTCCCCGGCCGCCAGATCGAGGTCGATCGAGTCACCGGGGGCCAGCACCGTCCCCTCGGGCAGCTCGTTGAGTCCGGCCGGGCCCGAACCCGCCGGGTTGACGGCCAGGCTGCACAGTTCGGTGTCGGTGGCGTTGACCCAGGTGGTGGTGAACACCTCGACCGGGGTCTCCGTCACCTCGAATCCCTCGGCGAAAACCAGGGTGCGGTCGACGAAGAAGCCGATCTCGTAGACACCGGCGGCGAGGCCGCCGTCGTTCTCCAGGCACAGTCGGAAACTGCGGCCGGACTCGCCGAACTCCCAGGTCCGGTCGGACAGCTCGGCGTCGAACACCTCGCCGTTGCGATACCAGACACCGTCCCAGGTGACCCCGTCGGGGATGCCGGACCAGTCGACGAACAGGCACAGATCGGTCACCCCGGCCGCTGCGGTGTGGACGACCTCACTGGGGGTTCCCTCGTCGTGGCCGAGCGAGAACCTCGGGTTGCCGACCCGGGCCTCCGTCACCGCCCGGAGGGCGCGGGGTCGGGCGGTGGTCGCCGCGTCGAGCATGGCCCGGACCAGGTTCACCGGGCGGAGACCGTGCAAGGTCGCGCCGGCCGGATCGCACGCGTCGGCCTCGACGACGAGACCGTCGCCGTTGGTGTCCGACAGGGCGCGGCAGTCCTCGGTGGCGACACCGTCGCTGGTCGGGTTGCCGGTGGAGACCGCCACCAGCCGACCCTCAGCATCGACGACGGGTCCGCCACCCGAGGCCCCACGGATGAGGGCGTCGGTCCGGATCAGGGCCCGGTCACCGACCCCGGGTTGGGCGGTGAAGCCCTGCACCGACCCCGGGCTCGCGCCGACCCGGTCGGCGGCGTCGTCGAAGCTGACGACCTCGATGGGGTCACCGACGGCGAGTTCGTCGCTGTCACCCAGGGGCAGGATCGGGAAGGCGGCGTCGGCGGGTAGCGCCGCACCATCGAGGGTCCGGGCCACCCGGATGACGGCCAGATCGGCTTCGGGGTCGACCTCGAGCAGGTCGGCCTGGTAGCGGAGCTCGGCCCGTCCGGTGTCGTCGATCACGGTGGCCACCGCCAATGACACGAAGTCGCACTCGACACCGGGGGTGGCCACCTGTGCGGTGGTGACGATCATGCCATCGGCGGTCACGAACGCTCCCGACCCGGAACAGACCGGCCGGCCGGCCTGGTCGAGTCCCTCCACCCGGACGGTGGCACGCGCCAGCTCGCCGAGGGGAGCGGTGG
>JBKDZN010000085.1:0-6419 GCA_047971245.1 Acidimicrobiales bacterium | reverse complement strand
CGGTTCTGGAGCTGGCTCTTCTCGTCCTGCATGGTGACGACGAGGCCGGTCGGCCTGTGGCGCATCCGGACCGCCGAGTCGGTGGTGTTGACGTGCTGCCCGCCGGCCCCGGACGACCGGTCGGTGTCGACCTCCAGGTCGTTGGGATCGATCTCGAGGTCGACCTCGTCGGCCTCGGGTAGCACGGTCACGGTGGCCGACGAGGTGTGGATCCGGCCCTGCGATTCGGTGACGGGAACCCGTTGCACCCGGTGGGGGCCGGCCTCGAACTTCATCCGGGTCCACGCCCCGTCACCGGCCACGACGAAGGTGACGTCACCGTAGCCCCCCATATCGGACGGGCTCGCGGTGAGGACCTCGAGGTTCCAGCCCTGGCGGCCGGCGAAGGCCCGGTACATCTCGTAGAGGTCACGGGCGAACAGGTTGGCCTCTTCCCCACCCTCGGCCCCCCGGATCTCCACGATGACGTTGCGGTCGTCGTTGGGATCGCGGGGCAGCAACAGGATCCGGATCTCCTCGGTCAGTTGTTCGATGTCGGCCTCGGCGGCCGCCGTCTCGATCCGGAGCTCCTCCCGCTCCTCGGCGTCGGCCTCGGCGGCCAGGGACCGGGCCACCTCGAGGTCATCCATCCGGGCTCGGAGCCGGGTGGTGAGCTGCACGATGTCGTCGAGGGCGGCGTAGCGACGGGTGGCCTCGATGTAGCGGGGCTGGTCGGCGACCAGGGCCGGATCGGCGAGGCGGGAACCGAGCTGGTGGTGTTCCTCGATCAGCGTGTCGAGCCGGTCCAGCAGGGGGGAGCTCATGTTCGGGCCTCCCACGGCGGGTCGATCGACCGGATCGAGGTCCGTCCGGCCTGGTCGGCGAGGCCGGCGGCCAGGGGGAGGTCCCGGGGTGGGACCACAACGACCAGTTCGGCGTCGGGATCGAACCGGGCCCGATAGTCGACGGCCTCGGGGAGCAGGTCGAGGTCGACACCGACCGCGGTCACCGCAACCAGGGGGGCACCGGCGGTGGTGGTCCCGACCGCGGCGACGGGCTGGGGGGCGGTAAGCCCGGACCGGGGCCGCAGCGGGGCCACCGGTTCGAGTTCGGCCGCGTCGATCAGCTCGCATCGTTCGAGGAGGCGGGAGCGGAGCCATCGGTCGCGGCTGATCCGGGCGAGGGGATGATGGCTTCCGGGCCGGCGGTACTCGGCCACGGCGGCCACCACCCGGCGGAGCCCGGCGGCCGGCTCGTGCTCCCCGTGGACCATCCGATTCAGCTCCCGGTCGGCCTGGCCCACCCCGACCACGATCATCGGGCCGGGGGGTCGGGGGGCGCCACCGGTGGGGCCGTCCCAGTCCTCGGCGTCGACCACCCGAGCCACTTCCAGCCCCGACAGCTCCGCCACCAGGACGCCGTGGTCGTCGACGGGGCGAGCGCCGGCCTCGGTCATGATCCCGCCGAGGGCGACATGGGCCGGGTCGAGCGGAGGCGGCGGGGCCAGGGCCGGTGGGGCCGGGCCGACGGCGGTGACGGTCGGGGCCGGGCCGGTGGTGTCGACGAGTCGGACCGTGACCCAGGCGTCCAGGCCGAGCAGGGCGGCCCGCCGGGCCAGGTCCCCGGCCAGGGCCGGGTCGGCCGCGAACAGGTCGAGCCGGGTGGCGGACGCGGCTCGGGCCCAGCGCACGGCCGGGCCGAGACTGCGGATAGGTTCGGGCCGGGCGTCGGCGAGCACGAAGGCTCGCTCACCGGCCCGGCCGGCGCCGATGTCATCGGCAACGTCGTCGAGTTCGACCGAGGCGGCGGCGCGAGCCAACGCCCGCAGTTTGACCCCGGTGAGACGGCGATCGACGGAGGTCAGGACTTCTTGCGGCGAGAGCCGTAGCGACGCTCGAACCGCTCGACCCGACCCGCGGTGTCGACGATCTTCATCTGTCCGGTGAAGAACGGGTGACTCGCCGAGGAGATCTCCACCTTGGCCAGGGGGTAGGTGTTGCCGTCCTCCCACTCGATCGTCTCGTTGGTCTCGATCGTCGAGCGGGTGAGGAAGGTGAAGTCGGCCGAGGCGTCCATGAACACGACGGGCCGGTAGTCAGGGTGGATGTCGGACTTCATAGCGTCTCCAGTGTGCCAGCGCGCCGGATCAAACCGACGGGCTCCTGCCGATCTCGGCCAGGAAATCAGCGTTGGTCTTGAACGTCTTGAGCCGGTCGACCAGCATCTCGATGGCCGCGGCCGAGGATCCTTCCTCGCTCATGCCCGACAGGACCCGCCGCAGCTTCCACGACTGCTGGAGCTGGGCCCGGTCGAAGAGGAGCTCCTCGTGGCGGGTGGACGAACCGTCCACATCGATGGCGGGGAAGATCCGCTTCTCGGCCAGATGGCGATCGAGGCGCAACTCGAAGTTGCCGGTGCCCTTGAACTCCTCGAAGATCACATCGTCCATCTTGGAGCCGGTCTCGACCAGGGCGGTGGCCAGGATGGTCAGGGAACCGCCCTCCTCGAGATTCCGGGCGGCCCCGAAGAACCGCTTGGGCGGGTAGAGGGCGGCGGCGTCGAGACCCCCGGACATGGCCCGACCGGTCTGGGGGGCGGTGAGGTTGTAGGCGCGGGACAGTCGGGTGATGCCGTCGACGATCATGACGACGTCCTTGCCCTGCTCCACCAGCCGCTTGGCCCGCTCGATGGTCAGCTCGGCCACCGCACAGTGCTCCTCGGGGGGACGGTCGAAGGTGTACGACACCACCTCACCCCGCTCCAGCGAGCGTTCCATGTCGGTGACCTCCTCCGGCCGCTCGTCGAGCAGGAGGAGCATCAGCTCGACGTCGGGGTTGTTGGTCTCCACCGCCCGGGCGATGTCCTTGAGGATCGTCGTCTTGCCCGCCTTGGGGGGCGAGACGATCAGCCCCCGCTGCCCCTTGCCGATCGGTGCGAGCAGGTCGATGACCCGGGTGGTCATGTTCAGCGGTTCGTCCCGCATCTCCATGACGAGCCGCTCGTCGGGGAACAGGGGCGTGAGGTCCTCGAAGTGGACCCGGTTCCGCCCCGCCTCGGGTGGGCCCCCGTTCACGGTTTCGATCTCGTGGAACCCTGGGTTCTTCTCGTTGCGGTTGGCGGGCCGGGACAGGCCGGTGATCCGGTCACCACGGCGCAGGCCGAACTGGCGGACCTGCTTCACCGAGACGTAGACGTCCTCTTTGCTGGGGAGGCTACCGTCGACCCGCAGGAAGCCGTACCCCTCGTCCCGGAGGTCGAGGTAGCCGTCGACCGGGACCGGTTCGGTGTTGGGGGCGTCGGTGTTGGCGTCATCCCGGTCCCGACCGCGCCCCCGGCCCCGGCGACGGGTCCGCCGGGCGTTGGGGTCGTTGTCGTCCTGGCCGCCCTGGTTGTTGCCCCCCTGGTTCTCGGAGCCGCCGTTGCCCTTCCGCTGGTCGCCCCGGCCGGCGTCCTGCTGGCCGGAGCCCCGACGACCGGACCGGTCGTCGCGTCCCCCGGCCTTGTTGTCGGTCCTGTCGGCCTTGGCGTCGCTCTTGTTCTCGTTCCTGGCGCCGCCGGCCTGATCCCCCATCACCTCGAGCTCCCAGGCCGCCAGGGGTTCCCCGTCCGGGCCGACCGGGTGGCCGCCCGAGGCGTCGTTGCCGCTCTTGCCCCGGCCACGCCGGTTGCGGGATCGATTCCCGTTGCCCTCGGAGCGGGTCTCGCGCTTGGCGGCGCCGCCCCCGGCGTTCCGGTCCTGATCTCCCCCACCCTCGTCGGGATCGGTGTCGTCCGCACCGGCACGGCCCTGGTCGGCGCTGCCGTCATCCGCGCCGCCCCGGTCGGCCGCGCCGTCGTCGTCGTCATCACCCCGATCAGAACGACCCTGACCAGAACGACCCTGAACGGAACGATCCTGGGCGCCAGCGCCGTCGGCAGCGGTCTCGTCGGCAGCGCCCTGATCGACGGCGGGAGCATCGTCCTCGGCCGCTCGAGCCAATTCGGCCGACGTCCGGTCTTCGGCAGGTGCGGCGTCAGCGGCCGGGGTGCTGTCAGCGGTGTCGCCGCCGTCGGCCTCCTCGGCCACGGCCGCGCCGGCCAGGTCGAGGATCTGGTCGATCAGGTCGGCCTTGCGGGCTCGACTCGGTGCGCTCCCTCCGAGGGCGTTGACAATGGTCTGGAGCTCGCTCTTGTCCTTCTTCTCCAGACCACTGCGCTCGACGATCAGCTGGTCGCTCATGGGTGCGTCTCCTCTCGGGGCGCTCGTGTTGACCCCGACCCACCACCGGCCGTCAACGACGTTCGGCAGAACAAGCAAGGTGGCGAGCGTTCGCTCGACAGCATCTGGGGCTGGACGTCAGCCAGCCGGCCATGACGGAATCGTCGATGCCCGCTGTCGAGGTCAGCCTACCAAGCACGTCCATGATCGGGCGCCAATGTGGTGTCGAACCAATCGGCGAGGGCATCGAGGTCCCGGCCCGTTGTCTCGTACCGCTCCCGGCGCTCGGGCAACTCGGCCAGGAACGGCGGCAAGGCCGGGCGGATCCCGATGGCCCGCTCCACCGCGTCGGGGAATTTGGCCGGGTCCGCGGTGGCCAGGGTGATCATGGGGGCCTCGCCCGGTCGGGCCTCGGGGCCACCGGGCCCGAACCGCTGGGCGGCGTGGAGACCGACCGCGGTGTGGGGGTCGACGATGCGGTCGATGCGGTCGTGGGTCCGGGCCACCTCGCCCAGGATCCCATCGTCGTCGAGGCGGGCGGCGACCAGTTCGGCCCGGATGGCCGCGGTCCAGTCGTCGGGCACGTGGACCCGACCGTCGGTCCGGAACCGGGTGAGCAGGTCGACCACGGCGGTGCTGTCCCGGCCCGACGCCTCCCACAGCATCCGCTCGAAGTTGGAGGAGATCTGAATGTCCATGCTGGGGCTGAGGGTGGGGACGACGTCCTCGGCCACCAGATCCCCGGTGGTGAGGTAGCGGTAGAGCACGTCGTTGCGGTTGGTGGCCACGACGAGCCGGTCCACGGCCAGGCCCATCCGTTTGGCATACCAACCGGACAGGATGTTGCCGAAATTCCCGGTGGGCACGGCGAACGACACCGGAGCCCCGTCGGGGGCCACGGCCCGGGCCGCGGTCACGTAGTAGACGATCTGGGCCATGACCCGGGCCCAGTTGATCGAATTGACCGCGGTGAGCCGGTGCCGACCCCCGATCCGGTCGCTGGCGAATGACGCCTTGACCAGGTCCTGGCAGTCGTCGAACGATCCCTCGACGGCCAGGTTGTGGACGTTGGGGGCGTCGACGGTGGTCATCTGGCGCCGCTGGATGTCGGACACCCGCCCGGCCGGATGGAGCATGACCACGGTGACCCGCCCCAGGTTGGCCAAGGCCTCGATGGCGGCTGAGCCAGTGTCCCCCGAGGTGGCGCCGACCACCACCACCCGCTCGTCGCGGCGGGCCAGTTCGTGGTCGAGGAGTCGGCCGACCAGTTGGAGGGCCACATCCTTGAAGGCCAGGGTGGGCCCCTGGGTCAGGTCGAGCAGGTGGTGGCCGGAGCCGAGCTCGATCACCGGGCACACCTCGGGATGGCGGAACCGGCGGTAGGCCTCGTCGACGATCTTGGCGAAGTCATCGGCGTCGACCGACCCCTCCACATAGGGCCACATGACCCGCCGGGCGATATCGGCGTAGCCGGTGGCCCCGTCGAGCGAGGGGAGCCGGGGGATGTCGACCGGGCAGTAGAGCCCACCGTCGGGAGCCAACCCGGTGATGAGGGCGGTGGCGAAATCGACGTCGGGGGCGCCGCCCCGCGTCGACCGGTAGCTGACGGCGTTCACTGCCCGATGACCCGCAGGACGCTGCGGATGTCGGTGACCACGTCGAGTCGGCGGAGATCCTGGAGGGTGGAGCGCAGGTTCTGTTCCCGGGCGGCGTGGGTGATGAAGGCGATGCGGGCCCCCGAGCCGCTGCCGTGCTGTTCCATGGAACGGATCGACACACCGTGGTGGCCGAACACCCCGGTCACCGCGGCCAGCACGCCGGGGGCGTCATCGACTTCGAGGTTGACGTAGAAGGCACTCTCGAGCTCGTCGATGGGGCGGATCCGGGCCCGGCGACCGGCCGGTACCGGCCGATGGGTACCAGCGGCCTTGTTCACCGCGGCGTCGATCAGGTCGCCGAGCACGGCCGAGGCGGTCGGGCGGCCCCCAGCACCGCGACCGTAGAACATCAGCTCGCCGGAAGCGGTGCCCTCGACGAACACCGCGTTGAAGCTGTCCCGCACCGAGGCGAGGGGATGCTCGGTGGGGACCAGAGCCGGATGGACCCGGACCCCGATCTCGCGGCCCCCAGCGTCGACGTCGAACGCCTCGGCGATCCCGAGCAGCTTGATCTCGTAGCCCATCTGGTCGGCGAAGGCGATGTCGGCCTGGGTGATCCCGGCGATGCCCTCGTGGAACACGTC
>JBKDZN010000084.1:0-3568 GCA_047971245.1 Acidimicrobiales bacterium | reverse complement strand
GGTGCTGGCCCCGGTCGACCCGCTCTACCACCGTTCGCCGGTGCCGTACGGTCCGGTCTTCGTGGCCGTGTCGTCTTGGGTGGCGCGCGTCACCGGTGACGAGGTGGTCACCGCGGTCCTGCTGTTCCGGGGCATGGCCATGCTGGGTCTGGTCGTCGCCGGTATCGGCATCTACGACCTGGCCCTCGGGATGGGCCGCGACCCGACCGACGCCATCATCCTCGGTGTCGCCAACCCGCTGGTGCTGCTCCACCTGGTGTCCGGGGCCCACAACGAGTCGATCATGTTGGCGTTCCTGCTGACGGGGGTGGCCGTCGGGCAGCGGCGGCGTTGGCTGGCGGTGGGGATCGGTCTGTGCGCCATGGCGGCGGCCATCAAGCTGCCGGCCATCCTCGGGGTGGCCTTCCTCGGCTGGCCGTGGGTGATCGAGGCCCGCAACCGGGGGCGGGCGCTGGTGCGGCTGATCGCCGTGGCGGCCGGGGCCCTGGCGATCATCGCGCTGGCGGGCCGGCTCACCGGTTGGGGCTGGGGTTGGGTCGACGCCATCACCACCACCGACCCGGTCGACGCCTACCTCAGTCTCACCCGGGTCGGCGCCGGCGCCGTGGCCGCGGTGTTGGGCCTGGACGTGTTGTCGGTGGTCGGCGTCGCCCGGATGGCCGGTATCGCCGCCGCTGGGGTGGTCACCGCCGTCCTGCTGGTCAAGCGGTCGGCCGACTGGCCGCTGGCGCTGGCCTGGAGCCTGGTGCTGGCCGCCCTGCTCCACCCCACCACCCAGCCCTGGTACCTGACCTGGGGCAGCCTGTTGCTGGCCGCCACCTCGGCCGGAGCCCGCAACCGGGCCTTGGTGGTCGGGTGCGCGGTGGCGGCGTTCGTGGTGATGCCGGTCGGACCGCAGCTCGGTTGGCTTCTCGTGGACGACCTGCACACCGTGTCGGTCGTGGCGGCGGCGGGCGTGCTGATCGCCCTCACCTTCAACCCTCGGATCGCCCCGTCACCCCGGCGGCGGCTCGACCTCGACCCGGGCCTCGTCACCGTGATCGCCCCGACCCGGAACGAGCGCGACAATGTGTCGCCGTTCCTGGCTGCGCTCGGCCGCGCCCTGCCCGACCGTCGAGTCGAGGTGGTGTTCGTCGACGACAGTGACGACGACACCCCGGCGGTCATCGACCGGGTGGGGTCGGGGGCCGACGTCGCGGTCAAACTCCTGCACCGGCCGGTGAACGAGCGCTGGGGCGGGCTGGCGGGCGCGGTCGTCGACGGGCTCGACCACGCGTCCGGTTCCACCGTGGTGGTCATGGACGCCGACCTGCAGCATCCGGCGTCGGCCATCGGTGGCCTGCTCGACGAGGTGGCGGCCGGTGCCGACGTGGTGGTGGCGAGCCGGCGGGTGCCCGGGGGCGTCGACGAGGGCCTCACCCCCAGCCGGCGCCGATTGTCGCTGGCCGCGGCTGGTCTGGCCAAGGGCCTGTTCCCCCTCCGCATCGGCCCGGTGGCCGACCCCCTGTCCGGCTTCTTCGCCTTCCGGCTCGATCGGGTCGATCTCGACCGGTTCCATCCCGACGGGTTCAAGATCCTCGTGGAGTTGTTGGCCACCCACCCCGAGCTCGACGTCACCGAGGTCCCGTTCACGTTCCGGGGCCGCCAGCAGGGGATGTCGAAGGCGACCACCGGCCAGGGCCTCCGCTACCTCGGCCACCTGGTCGACCTGCGGGTCAGGACCAGCCGGGTCTGGGGCGGGACGCCGGTGCCGGCCCGGGCGTTCCGTTCGGTCTAGGACCGGTCTAGGACCGGCCCGGGCCTACCCATCCGCCGTCGTTCCGGCTCGATCGGGGGCCGGGGTGGTGGGTGGTCCGCAGCGGCGCAGCAGGCGGGCGGTCGAGACCACCACGGCCACCAGGGCGGCGTCGCGGGCCAGCAGCAGCAGGGCCGGGGCGGTCCCGGCCAGCTCCGGCGGTGACCACACCGCCAGCACCAGGCCGGTCAGGCCGATGGCGATCCCGGACGCCCAGGTCACCGCCCGGGCCCCGTCGGCCGAGGAGGTGGCGACGATGGCCAACCATGGGGTGAGCCAGAGCAGGAACTGGGGGGACAGGAGGGGAGCGGTCACCACCATGGCCGCCGTGGCCCCCAAGGTGACCGCGCCGACGACGAGCTCGTCGCGGGCCCGGCCGGCGGGACCGGTGCCGCCGGTGCCCCGGCGGCCCAGCATCACCAGGCCGGCCACTGCGGCCAGGGTGGCCAGCCGGCCCAGCAGCACGAGGCGGGGGTCCAGGGTTCCGATCCGGAAGGCGTCGAGCTGGCGGGTGGGGGTGGCGTCGGTGGTGAGGGCGATGAGGGATCCGGCCAGGCTCTCCACGTGCCATCCGGTGGCGCCCCGCAGCGAGACCACCTGATCCACCGGGTCCAGGGAGCCGCCGGCGTAGGCCAACCAGACGATGCCGGCCGCGGCGCCGGTGAGGACGGTGACCACGGCGGCCCGGGTGCGGTGCACGGCCACGGCGGCGGCCACCAGCATCACCGGCCACACCTTGACCAGGGCCCCGGCGGTGGTGGCCGCCGCCGTGGCACCCACCCGGTTCCGCACCAGGGCGGCCGCCGCCAGCACGGCCAGGGCGGTGGCCCACAGGTCGAACCGCACGTAGCCCATGGGGACAAGGGGCAGCCCGGCCAACAGGTAGGCCACCCCGGTGCTCGGCCGCCACCACCGGGCGAGGGCGGCGGCGATGGCCAGATCGACCAGGAGCGACGCCACCGCCAGGACCCGGTGGGTGGTGACGAGGTCGCCCCCGGCGACCAGCTCGATGGCCACCACCGATCCCGGCGGGTATTCGACCGGTTGGTCGACGTAGGGCCGGCCGTCGAGGTCAGCCACCACCTGGAACCGTTCGATGTCCCAGCCGGCCAGCTCCCCGGCCTCGTCGGTCCACGGTCCGAAGGCCAGTACCCCGACCACCACCACCCGTACGAGCACGAGCACCGCAGCCACGGCGACGAGACGACGTGGCGGGGAGCCCGGGTGGGCGGTATCCGGATCGACGGGGTTCGGGTCGGGGCTGGCCGCGGTCATGGAGGTCCGAGTGTGCCGAGACCGGCGGTTGATCGGGCGGCGGCCTCGATCGGTATCGTGGTCGTATGAGCGCCACCGAGACCGTCACCGCCCAGCCGCTCAGCGTCACCGACGCTGCCCTGGCCACCGTGCTCGATGTCCGCGCCGGCGTGGATGATCCGGTCTCGATGGCCCTCCGGGTGGACATCACCGGGGCCAACATGACCGTGTTGATGTACGCCCTCGACCTTGTGCCCGTCGCCGATGCCGTGGTGGTCGATGCCGTGTATCCCCAGGGCGATCACGGTGAGCTCACCGTGATCGTGCCGGCCTACTCGATCGTGCGGATGGCGGGTTCCACCCTGGATGTGCCCACGGGGGGCTCTGGCGGTGGCCTGGTCATCCGCAACCCCAACACCCCCGATCCCCTCGCCGGTCTGGAGCTCGACCTCGAGGGTGAACTGCCCCAGAAGGTGCAGGCCGTGCTCGACCAGGCCATCAATCCGGCCCTGGCCTCAC
>JBKDZN010000083.1:0-4798 GCA_047971245.1 Acidimicrobiales bacterium | reverse complement strand
GGCGAGACCCTGACCTACCGGGAGCTCGACGAACGCTCCAACCGGCTGGCCCACCTGTTCCGGGCTCAAGGCCTGGCCGCCGGCGACCATGTCGCCGTCTTCATGGAGAACCAGATCCGGTTCATGGAGATCGTCTGGGCCGCGCTGCGCAGCGGCCTGTACATCACCGCGGTCAACAGTTTCCTGGCCCCCGACGAGGTCGCCTACATCGTGGACGACTGCGACGCCCGGGTGGTGGTCAGCTCCCGGGCCAAGGCCGAGGTGGCGGCGGCCCTCGACCCGGCCGTCACCCCCAAGGTGCAGCGGTGGTTGATGACCGACGGAGTGCCCGAGGCCGGCGATGGGCCCGGGTGGGAGCCCTACGAGGACGCGGTGGCCGCGTTCCCGACCACCGCGATCGACGACGAGGCGGCCGGGTTCCCGATGCTGTACTCCTCGGGCACCACCGGACGGCCGAAGGGGGTGAAACGTCCCCTGCCCGACTACGCCGTGGACGTGCTCGAACCCCGGGTGGCCGCCTTCTTCACCTCGGAGTACCACTACGGCCCCGAGATGACCTACCTCTCCCCGGCGCCCCTCTACCACGCGGCACCGATGACCTTCTCCTGCGCGGTGCACCGGGTGGGCGGGACCCTGGTGGTGATGGAGCGTTTCGACGCCGAGACCTGCCTGGCCGCCATCGAGCGGTACCGGGTGACCCACAGCCAGTTCGTACCCACCATGTTCGTCCGCATGCTGAAGCTCGACCCCGACCGACGCCTGGCCCACGACCTGTCGACCCTCGAGGTGGCCATCCACGCCGCCGCCCCGTGCCCGGTCCCGGTGAAACAGCAGATGATCGAATGGTGGGGGCCGATCATCTTCGAGTACTACGCCGGCTCGGAGGGCAACGGCTCCACCTTCATCACCAGCGAGGAGTGGCTCCAGCGGCCGGGCTCGGTGGGCCGGGCCCGGGTCGGGGAGGTGCACATCTGCGACGACAACGGCGATCCGCTGGGTCCGGGCGAGATCGGCACGATCTACTTCTCGGGGGGCAACGCCTACGAGTACTACAAGGACCCGGCGAAAACGGCGGCGGCGTCCCTGCCGGGCGGCCGGAGCACCCTGGGCGACATCGGCTATCTCGACGACGAGGGCTACCTCTACCTGACCGATCGGAAGGCCAACATGATCATTTCCGGAGGCGTGAATATCTACCCGCAGGAGGTGGAGGATGTCCTGATCACCCACCCCAACGTGGTCGACGTGGCCGTGTTCGGGGTGCCGGATCCGGAGATGGGTGAGCAGGTGAAGGCGGTCGTCCAACCCGTCGGTGGTCTCGGGGCGGCGTCTCCGGCGCTGGAGGCCGAGCTGATCGGTTTCGCCCGGGATCGTATCGCCCATTACAAGTGCCCCCGCAGCGTCGACTTCGAGGCGGAACTGCCCCGTCTCCCCACCGGCAAGCTCTACAAGCGGCTGCTGCGCGATCGCTACTGGGGCGCCGCCGACTCCAGGATCGTCTGACACCGCCGGGGAGCCCGACATTCTATCAACCAAGCGCTCGCTTTGTTGCCTCCCCCGAACTAGCGTCGCGGTTGATGAGCACCACCGCAGCCCCAACCCCCGGACCCGCCCGCCACTTCATCGCCGGCGGGTTCACCGATCCGGTCAATGGAGAGTGGTTCGACCACATCAACCCGGCGACCGAACAACCGACCGTGGCCGTGGCCAAGGGTGACGCAGCCGACGTCGACCGGGCGGTCGCCGCCGCCCGCGACGCCTTCGACGACGGCGCCTGGTCACGGGCCAAGCCGAGTTTCCGTCGCCAGGTTCTCTTCCGGGTCGCCGACCTGATCGAACGCCGCAGCGACGAGATCATCGCCCGGCGCGCCCTGGAGATGGGCGGTCCCGTCGGCCCCGGCCACGGTGCCGTGCACCCGATCGCCGAACGATCGGCCTGGAACTTCCGGTTCTTCGCCGAGGAACAGGAATTGGCCGGCAACGAGTCGTTCAACCGTGACGACAACCTCCTCACCTACACGATCGCCGACGCGGCCGGGACGTTCGGGCTCATCACCCCGTGGAACGGCCCGTTCATGCTGTCGACCTGGAAGATGGCCCCTGCCTGGCCTACGGCAACTCGGCGGTTCACAAACCCTCCGAGCTGTCGCCCCTGTCGATCCAGATCCTGTGCGAGATCTTCCAGGAAGCCGGTCTGCCCGACGGGGTCTACAACACGGTGCTCGGCTTCGGCAAGGAGGCCGGTGTCCCGCTGGTGGAGCACCGGGACGTGATCGGGGTGTCGTTCACCGGTTCCCCCGGCACCGCCCGCGACATCGCAGGCCGGGTCGCCCCCGACCTGAAACGGACCTCGTTCGAGCTCGGCGGCAAGTCGGCCAACATCATCTTCGCCGACGCCGACCTGGACCGGGCGGTCAAGGCCGCGGCGATGGGCATCTTCATGAACTCGGGCCAGGTGTGCGTGGCCGGGTCCCGCATCCTCGTCCAGCGGGAGATCTACGACGAGTTCCTGACCGCGTTCGAGGCCGAGGCGGCCAACTGGGCTGCGGGTGACCCGTTCGACCCGACCACCCGCCTCGGTCCCCTGGTGTCCCGCAACCAGTACGAGCGGGTCATGAACTATCTCGACATCGCCCGCCGGGACGGCCGCGTCCTGTTCGGTGGGGGTCGCCCGGCCGGCCTCGACACCGGGTTCTACGTTGCCCCCACCGCAGTGGTCGACGTCGATCCCGGAGCCCAGATCTGCCAGGAGGAGATCTTCGGCCCGGTGGCGGTGGTGATGCCCTTCGACGACGCCGACGACGCCCTGCGGATCGCCAATCACTCCCACTACGGTCTCGCCGGCTACATCTGGACCGACTCCCAGACCACCGCCCACTATGTGAGCCATCGCCTCCAGACCGGCATGATGTGGATCAACGACGGTTTCGATCGTGACCTGCGGCAACCGTTCGGCGGGATCAAACAGAGCGGGGTGGGCCGCGAAGGCGGTGGTCGGAGCCGGGAGTTCTTCACCGAGACCCGGTTCGTCTCGTTCCCGCTGACGCCCCGATGACCCCGGGCTGATCCGGCGGCCCGACCCCGTCCGGCCCAACCTCCCAGCGGCCCGTTACGCTGTGAGCGCCATGGCGGACATGACCACTCGTCCGAGTTCTCCCCGGGGCCGCACCAGCGGACGCCGCCGCAAGGAGCTGCTGGAGATCGCGGCCCGCGTGTTCGCCCAGAAAGGGATCGCCACCGCCACCGTGCGTGACATCGCCCAGGAGGCCGGGATCCTGTCGGGCAGCCTTTACCACCACTTCACCTCCAAGGAGGAGATGGTGGCCGAGATCATCGCCGACGGGCCGTCCACCATCCACGGCGACCACGACTCCGTGACCCGCCGGGCCGGTGTGGACGCCACCGCCACCCTGCGGTCGTGCGTCCTCGACGCCGTGACCTGGGTGGCCCACCATCCCGACATCGCCCGCATCCTCCGCAACGACGCCCAGTACGTCAAGGAGACCCCGGCGCTGGCCGAGGCCGAGACGAACCGCCAGGCCAACCGGCTGCTGTGGATCGAGGTCGTCGACCACGGCATCGCCAACGGCGAGTTCCGGCCGGACCTCGACGCCGATGTCGCGGTGCGGGCCATGTGGGACGGGGTGCTGGCTTCGATCCGCTGGTTCCCGCCCCTCGGCGACGAGGAACCGGCGGTGATTGCCACCAAGCTCGCCGATCTCTACATCGGCGGCATCACCGCCACCGGATCCTGATCGGGCCGGGCCTGCGGGGCCCGACGGGGCGGCCGGGGCCGCCCGCTCAGCCGGTCCCGGACGGGGTCCCCAGGTAGAGCTCGTGCAGCCGGTCGGGCTCGTCGAGCAGGGTCCGGCAGTCACCGGCGTAGGCCAATGTCCCGTGGGCGAGGACGGCGGCCCGATCCCCGATGCCCAGGGCGAGGTTGGCGAACTGTTCGACCAGCAGCACGCCGAGACCGTCGTCGGCCAACCCCCGGGCGGCGACCAGGAGCTGCTGGACGATCACCGGGGCCAGGCCCAGGGACATCTCGTCGAGCATCAGGACCCGGGGGCGGGCGACCAGGGCCCGGGCGATGACCAGCATCTGCTGCTCTCCGCCCGACAGCAGCACCGAACGCCGATCGGTCATGGTGGCCAGCTTGGGGAACACCTCGTAGGCCAGGTCGACGGCGTCGCCCGGGGCGGCCACGAGCAGGTTCTCGTGGACGGTGAGATCGGGGAAGATGGTTCGGCCCTGTTCCACCAGGGACAGGCCGAGTTTGGCCCGGCGGGGGCGGCTGAGGCCGAGCACGTCGGTGGAGCCGAAGCGGACGGTGCCGGCGGCCACCGGGATCACCCCGGCCAGGGCCTCCAACAGGGTGGTCTTCCCGGCCCCGTTGGGTCCGAGCAGGACGGTGATCTCACCGGGCACCACATCGAGGTCGATGCCGTGCACGATCTCGGCCGCTCCCCGACTCACGGCCAGACCCCGAACCTTCCCCCTGGTCGGCCAGGTACTGGCCGGCGGCCGCGCAGGCCAGCAGGGAGGCACCGCCGACCATGCCGACCACCTTCTGGTCCTCCACCAGGGTCCGGGCCGCGGTGGCCGCCTTGGCCGCGTCCGAACCGTCGTCCTCGACCACCAGCTCGACGGGGCGACCGTCGAGGCCACCCTGCTCGTTGAACCGGTCGAACACGGCCTGGGCGGCCACGGCGGCCTCGGGGAAGGTGGCGATGCCGCTCAGGGAGCTGATGGCCCCCAGCTTGATGGGTTCACCGGTGGCCGGTCCGCCCCCACTGCC